>JAYYEE010000333.1:0-4030 GCA_036160175.1 Planctomycetota bacterium | reverse complement strand
CTTCCTCGGCAACATGCTGTTCCTCTGGATCTTCGGTGACAACGTCGAAGATCGCTTCGGGCGGCTGCCGTTCTTGATCTTCTACCTCGGCTGCGGCGTCGTCGCCTCCGCCGCGCACCTAGCCGCGTCTGCCGACTCCCCGGTTCCGACGATCGGCGCCTCTGGCGCGATCGCAGGCGTGATGGGGGCCTATATGTTCCTCTACCCGCGGGCCCGAGTGCTGGCTTTGGTGCCGCTCGGTTTCTTGCTGGTAGACGTCGTCTTGCCCGCGCCGTTCTTCCTGGGTTACTGGTTCGTCTTGCAGCTGGTCCAGGGGTCGGTGGACGCGGGCCACGGGGGCGGGGTCGCGTGGTGGGCCCACATCGGCGGGTTCGTGATCGGGGCACTCGTCGCGGGCGGCCTGCGCGTCTCGGAGCGACTGCGCCCTGCGCCGCAGTCGATCGTGCTCAGCGGGCGACGGCGCGCCCGGCCCCCTTGGCGGCGGGGAATTTGAGATTCCGCTGAACGGCGGTGTGCGTAACCTCATTGCCAGAATCCACCCCGCGTCGTCATGATCCGCCCCGCATCTGCCTGCTGCTCGTCGCTCTACGTTCTCATGGCCTCCGGGGCCGCCGCGCAGGCGCAGCAACTCCCTCAGGGCGGCGAACCTGCGAAGCGGGTCGTGGTCACCGCTTCTCGGACAGCGCAGGATCCATTCGAGGTGGCGCGCGCGATCGACGTCGTGGACCTCGAAGCGCTTCAGCGCGGCCAGTTTCGCTCCGTCCCGCAAGCGCTGCGGAACCTGCCGAGCACCTTCATCCAGGAGACGTCGCCGGGGCAAGGGTCTCCATACCTGCGCGGCTTCACGGCATACAACAACCTGATGCTGATCGACGGCATTCGGCTCAACAACTCGACGTTCCGCGCGGGGCCGAACCAGTATTGGGCGACCATCGATCCCATGTCCCTGTCGCGCATCGAGGTCCTGCGCGGGCCAGCGTCGACGCTCTACGGCAGTGACGCGGTCGGCGGCACCGTGCAGGTCTTCACGAAGAGCGCGGCGCGCTACGCCGCGGACGGGATCTCATACGGCGGTGAGGTCTACGGTCGCTACGCGACGGCCGAGAATTCCATCGCGACGCGAGGAGAGATCCACGTGGGGTTCACCCGCGAGGGCGGACTGCGCACCGGCGTCTTGATCGGCGGCAGCGCGCGCGCGCTCGGTGACATCGAGGGTGGCCGCGCGACGGGGCTGCAGCCGAACACGTCGCACGACGAGAACGGCTTTGACGTCAAGCTCGAGCACTGGTTGGAGCGCGACACCAAGCTGGTCTTCTTGCATCAGTCGTATTCTCAAGACGACGTGCCGCGGACCCACTCGACGGAGCAGGGGGTCTCATGGCGCGGCACCTCGGTCGGCTCGGATCGCCGTCGTGACAGCGACCAGGATCGCCGGCTGACCTACCTCCAGCTCCACAAGGAGGGCATGGAGGGAGGACTTGAGTCAATGCAACTCTCGGTCTCGTGGCACAGCCAGACGTGGGTCGAGGACCGCGTGCGCGGCAGCGGGGCGGCGGTCGTGGACTCGTCACGAGTCGGCACGCTCGGCGCGTTCGCGCAGTTCGAGAGCGAGTCGTCGATCGGCCACCTCACCTACGGGGTCGACTTCTACCGCGATCACGTGGACAGCGCGCGGCGAAGGGACGTCTATCGACCGGGCGACGAGATCCAGGGCAAGGTCGGCGACGACTCGACCTACGACCTACTCGGGGTGTATGTGCAAGACGTGGTCGACCTAGGCGATCGCGCGCGCCTCGAGGCGGGCGTGCGATACACCTACGCCGCCGTCGACGCGCAGAGCGTGCGAGATCCGGTCAGCAATGGACAGATCGGCATCCGCAATAGCTGGGATGAGTTGACCGCCAACGTCCGCGGGATCATCAGCGTAACCGACGACGTCAACGTCTACGCAGGCGCGAGTCAGGGCTTCCGCGCCCCGTCTTTGACGGACCTGACCAGCTTCGGGATCGCGCGCAGCGGCGAGCAGGAGATCCCGGTCGCGGACCTCAACGAGGAGCAATTCCTGGGCTACGAGGTCGGCGCGAAGCTGCGCGGTCGCGGGGCGTCGGCCCAAGCGGCGTGGTTCTACACCGACGTCAAGGATCAGATCCTGCGCTTTCCGACCGGCACCGCTAACGCCGCAGGCGAGCCCATCGTCACCAAGGGCAACGTCGGCGACGGCTACATCCAAGGGGTCGAGCTGAGCTACACGTTGTCGCTGATGGACCGGACCGAGCTCTTCGGAGCGCACACCTACCAATACGGTCGCATCACGAACTTCCAGGACCCGAACAACCCGACCGGGCTCAGCGATGACTATCCCTCGCGCTTGATGCCGATGCAGAACGTCATCGGGCTCCGGTGGGAGAATGCCCGGGGGGACTTCCACGCGGCGACCACGGTCGTGCGCGCCGAAGACGCGGACAAGCTCTCGTTCCGCGACCAGTCGGATACGCAGCGGATCCCGCCGGGGGGGACGCCGAGCTACACCATCTGGAACGCAAGCTGCGGCTGGCAAGTGAGCGAGCAGGCGAGCCTCGAGTGCTCGGTCGAGAACATCACCAACGTCGACTACCGCGTGCACGGATCTGGCAGCAACAGCCTCGGGACCAACTTCGTGTTCGGCATGCGCGTGACGTTCTAGGTCGCGTCCACGGCGCCCATAGCATCGCGAACTCGGGCGCTCGTAAGGGCAGTAGGGCGCCGCAAGTCGTCGTCGCGGAGCGAGATGAGATGGGGTGTCTTCGGCCCTCAAGTTCCCGGTTTGCGCGCTCGATGTAGCTGGGGTCTGGCGCCGCCTCGCGGCGCGACCTCGGCTACATGGAATCCGTCGACGACATCAAGGAGCAGCTGGCGGCGCGCGCGCGCACCGCGACGCTAGAAGAGCTCGCCGATCAGGGGCGCCAGCGCGTTCGCCTCATCCGTGCTGAGCACATCGCGCAGATGATCGCCGACGCGGTGAATCACGCCGTGCAGGACGCGGGGCTGCTCGATCCTGGACAGGTTGACGCGCTCGTCGAGAAGAGCCGGGCCGAGTTCCATGACGCCATCCGGGAACGCGAAGAGCAGCTGCGGGTCGCGCGCGTCGCGGAGGAGCAGCTTGAAGCGAGCGAGCAGGAACTCGCCGACGTCCAGGCGCGCTTCGCGGCCCTGTCACATGAGCTGGCGCTCGCGCGCTCTGAATTAGAGCAGGCGCACGGCGAACTCGAGGCGGCGCGGCAGCCTGCTGACGGCGCGGAGGCGCCGCGGCGAGGCGGAACGGCGTCGCCCGACTCGGTCCGAGACATGGCCGCGGAGCTGGCGGCGCTGAAGGCGAACGTGGCCCAGCAAGGCGCGTCGACGAGCGGCGCGCCGGCGTCTTCTGTAGACGTCGCTGCCGCGCTCGACAAGCTCGCCGGGACGCTGAGCGAGCGGCTCGATACGTTCGGGAAAAAGCTCGGCGTCAGCGCTGCAGTCGGCGGCGACGCGCCTGTCGACTTTGGCGGGATGTTCCGCGAGGACGTCGACCGCGAGCTGGAGTCGAACATGGGCGACATCCAAACGAAGCAGCGGGCTGGCGGCGGAATCGCCGACAACCTCGCCAAGCTCAAGAAGCTCAAGGGCGGCGAATAGGCACGGCCGCCGCGCGCAGATCACACCAACTACGGGAAGGAGAAGATGACGGACCAACAAGACCTCACGCCGACCGATGGCGGCACCACGGAAACGGTCGTTGGCCTGGGTAAGGGCCTAGACGTCGGCACCGCGAACCTCGCGGCCGCCGTGCAGAACGACGAGGGCGGCATCACGGTCAACGTCGAGCGCAACGCGTTCCTCGACATACCGAGCGACGTCTACAGCAAGAACATGCTGACGAAGCTGAAGGTCCCGTATGTCGTGCACAACGGGAAGCTCGTCGTGATCGGCGAAGCCGCCTTCGAGCTCGCGAACGTGTTCGGTCGCGAGACCCGCCGGCCGATGGCGGACGGTCTCGTCAGCCCCAGCGAGCAGG
>JAYYEE010000332.1:0-3716 GCA_036160175.1 Planctomycetota bacterium | reverse complement strand
CGCATGAGATCAGCACCCTTGGCGCGTCTGTCTCAAGGGCGGCCTGGAACACTTCGACTGGCGACCGGCCAGCGTAGTCTGCGTCGAGGAGCGGTTGACCGTCGAGGTACCGCGACAGGTTGTGCTGACCGTACAGGTGTTCGCGACCCAGCTCCGGATAGGCGACGCCGTGGTCGCGCAGCCAACCGCTGTTGTCGGCGAAGCAACGCTGCAGATACGTCGTCCCCGTCTTCGGCAGCCCAGCGTGGATGAGGACGCGCTTAGATCGACTCATGGCTCAGCGAGCACGATAGCGCGAGTTGACGGGCGCCAACGCTGTGGATCTGGATGGTCATCACGACGCCGGCTAAATCACCAGCCGGAGTGTCCGTGCATCGTCCCCGCAAACTGCGACAACGCGCAACGCCATCGAGATCCAAGCTGGCATAATGCCGCGCGGGAAGGCCGCCCGTGCGCGCGGCGCTCTATTGATCTATGAGCGAGCCGACCGAATCATCGCCCCCGCGCGCGCCATCCACGCGGCTTGACGGCCTCGACGTCGCGCGCGGCATCGCCTTCACGGGAATGGTGCTGGTCAACTACGGGGTCGTGATGGCCATGGGCGGACGGAACCCCGCCTGGATTCGTGAGCTGCGAGAGGCCTGCACCGGCCGCGCGGCGGCGTTGTTCGTGCTGCTAGCGGGCGCCGGACTCGCGCTGATGGTCGCGCGCGCGGCCGCGCGTGACCCCGGCCGCGGCGCGGGCGAAGCGCGCCGCGTCTACGCTCGGCGGGCGCTGGCGCTCCTGGTCGGCGGCTACGCCTTCTACCCGTTCTGGGAAGGCGACATCCTGCACTACTACGGCGTCTACTTGGCCCTAGGCGCGCTGCTCACGCCGCTGCGGTCGCGGTGGCTGCTGCTGCTCGCCATCGTGGCCGTCGGCGGCTTCGTCGCGATCTACCAGTGGTGGATCCCATATCGATGGAGCGACGTGTTGATGCCCAGCTTCTGGACGTGGGCCGGGCAGGCCAAAAACCTCTTCTACAACGGCTGGCACCCGCTGTTCCCGTGGTTCGCCTTCTTCCTCACCGGCATGGCCGTCGGTCGCCTGCCGCTGGGGCGCCTCGGCGTTCAGCTCACGCTCGCCTTCGCGGGCGCAGCGCTGGCGTGCGCCAGCCACTACGGCTCTGCCGCGGTGATCGACTCCCTACGGGAAGGCGACCTCCCGCGCTACACGACCGCGCCGCTGATCTCCTTGTTCGGCACGAGCTGCCTGCCGCCCGGACCGCGCTACGTTCTCGAGGCCAGCGGGACGGCGCTCTGCGTGAGCGGCGCAGCGTCGCTCTTCGCGCGCGCGCCGCGCCTGCTGTGGCTGCCGGCGGCGCGCGTCGGCCGGCTCGCGCTGACGCTCTACGTCGCGCACGTCGTCGTGGGCCTGGGCCTTTGGGAGGCGCTGGGCGGCCGGGAAGGCCGCGGCGACCTCGAAGAGGTATTCCGCTGGTGGCTCTGGACGGTCGTCGCCTCGCTGGCCTTTGCGACCCTGTGGCTGCAGTGGCTGCGCCGTGGGCCGCTCGAGCTCGTCCTGCGCAAGCTCTGCGGGTAGCAGGCGCGGCGCAGCCGCAGCGGAGCGTCTAGACTGCTGCGATGAAGCGTATCGCCTACACGATCGACCTCGTCGACGACCCTAAGCTCATCGACGAATACTGCGAACATCATCGCAACGTCTGGCCTGAGGTCCAAGCCGGCCTGAAGCAGGTCGGGCTGCTCGAGATGAACATCTACCGGCTCGGGCGCCGTCTGTTCATGCTGATGGAGGTCGAAGACGACTTCGACGTCGCCACGGGCCTGCCCGCGTATCTGCAGACCCACCCGAAGTGCCAGCAGTGGGAGGACATGATGGATCAGTTCCAAGCGCCGCTCCCTGAGGCCAAGCCGGGCGAGAAGTGGTCCGAGATGGAGAACATCTGCCGGATCTCATGACGCGCGCGCAGGCCGCGCTCAGCGGGGCAGGTCAGGGAACCACCACCAGCTGGGATCCTGTACCTCCGGGTGGCGAATCGCGCCGCCGAGATGCGCGGTCCACGCCATCAGCCAGGCGATCACGAGCATCGCGCACAGCATGCCAACGCACGCGCCCCGGCCGGTCGCGGCGTGACGAGAGTCGATCCAGAGCTTGAGCCCAATCGCTGCGACGATGAGCGACGCGAAGAACGCGCCGCGAGCGAGGATCGCGTGCTGCTCCACGAGGTGCTCGTCGACCTGCGCGAAGGATCCGAGCACCTCCATGGCGTCTGGACCGCTGAAATACGCGGGCGCGCCGAGCGCCGCGCCGCACACGACAAACCCGAGCGACGTGCGCACCAAGCCCTCTGAGCCGCGGAGCAGCGCCAGCGACATCAACACCAACGCCGCGAGCACGCCGAACACCGGCAAGTGAACGGTCAAGAGATGCAGCTGCGCGGCGTTCATGATCTGGTTACTTGTCGCCGGTACCGATCGCCTGCTTGGGGTCGACGCCCTGCTCTAACTTCGCGTAGTCGAGCTCGCTGCCCTGCATGCTGTGCGGAATCAAATACACCGCGACCATGACGACGCTCGCCAGCAAGACGCCGACCCTGCCGAGGCCGCCAGCAGTCGTCCCGTCTGGGCGAGGCTTACCTCCCATCCAGACGCAGGCGATCAGCCACACGACCCACATGATCAACAGCTTGTTGTCCGTGAGGTCATAGCCCCACGGGAACCCCGTCCAGTAGGCGCCGAACGCGTACTTTTGCACGATCGGGCCGAGCACGAGGCCGCCCGTCGTCATGATCACCAGCGTCATCCACGAATAACGCTTGACGGTCGAACGCTGGAACAGCGCCGACAGCCCGGCGCGCATGCCGATCAGCATGGTGAAGAACATGGCGCAGATGTGCGGCCAGAGGATCGAGCCCGGCACCGGGTCCTTGTAGCGCAGCAGGATCTCGTTCTCGCCGCCGGCCTCGGGCACGCGGACCGCGCCGTCAGGAGTCTGGAGCTCGAGGTAGTATTCGATCTTGCCCGCTGCGGGGCGCTTCGGCAGCGTGGCCGTGAGGACCGGTGCCCCCTCGACCTCGACCACCTGCATCGCCAGCGCCGTGAACTCGTCTTTGGTCGGGTAGTTCTTCCAGTGCAGCTGGCCTGTGACCTTGCCGTCGGGGCTCGGCACAGCGATCGGCGCGCCCTCGGTCGTCTCGTGGCTGCGCAGCAGCTCGTAGCGAACGTCGGCCTCGCCGACGCGGAGCTCCCCCTTGAGCGGGTGCGTCGGGCCGGTGCGCTTCTGATACGAGTACGCAGCCGCCATCATCACGACGGCGGTCACCCACAGCAGAACGCCGCGGCCGCGGCCCGTTTGTCGCTCGGTCATTAGCGGGAGTATGGGGCGCGCCCGAGACCAACAGAAGGCTAAGACGTGGAACAAGGGTCACCGCCGCGGCGACCCGCCGCGCCGCTGCGTGCTCTGCCCGCTTGACCCCGACGCGCGCCGCCTCCAATACTGGGAAGACGCCCAGGGAGTATCCGTCCTTACCTCCGAGACAATCCGGCTCAGCGCCCCGAGGAACGCGTCGCGAGACAGCCACGGGCCGATCCACGGAGGCGCTGCGTGACGCGAGATCCGACCACCGTCGCCTACTACCACGCGCCGCCGCCGCGCCGCTTTCATCGCTGGACCGCGGGGTTTCGGCCGCTGCCGGACTTCCTGATCCTCGGCGCGCA
>JAYYEE010000331.1:0-13681 GCA_036160175.1 Planctomycetota bacterium | reverse complement strand
GACCGTCGCGGCGCGACGCGCCTCGGGCAACAAAGCGCGGCGATACTCCGGGCGCTCGGCGAAGCGCGGGTGCAAGATCTTCAGCGCGACCGTAACGAGCGAACCGACGTGCTGCGCTCGGAACACCGTCCCGAGACCGCCGCGGCCGAGCACCGACTGCAGCCGATACTTGCCGTCGATCACGGTCCCGAGCATGGGGTTGCCTGCGTCGAGCTCGCCGCGCCGCGCCGGATAGTGCACGGCGTCAGCGGGGAGCAGCAGCGCGCCGCAGTGGCCGCAACGCTGCGCCTGGGTGTCTGTCACCCCCTCGCACGAAAGGCAGATCTTCACTCGTTCTCGGTCGGCGTCGGTGGGCGCCGGTCCCAGACATCATACGCGCTCAGCGGCCCGACGATCAGCCAAGCAGCGCGCGCCACACCTCGAACACCGCGCGATCCCGGACGAAGTTTCTGCCGAGGGCCGGGATCTGCACGGTCCAAGCCTCCGCGCCGTTGCCGTCGGCGAGTCCGAAGCAGACCGTACCGACGGGCTTATCCTCGCTCCCGCCCGCGGGCCCAGCGATGCCGGTGGTCGCGATCGCGACCTCGGCGGCGAACCGATCCCGTGCCCCCGCCGCCATCGCCGCGGCGACCTGCTCGCTGACCGCGCCGTGCTGCTCAATCAAAGCAGCCGGCACCCCGAGCGCCGCGGTCTTGGCGGCGTTGCTGTAGGCCACGACGCCGCCCATCAGGACCGCGGAGGACCCCGGGCAATCCGTCAACCGCGCCGCACACAAGCCGCCCGTGCACGACTCCGCGAACGCGATGGTTCGACCCGACGCCGCGAGAGCCCGCAGCGCGAGCTCTGGGAGGGTCTCGTCACCCTCGGCGAACAGCCAATCGCCCAACCTCGGCCGCAGCACCGCCGCCGTCAGCTCGCAGCGCTCCGAGGCCGCTTCAACGGTTTCGGCCGTGGCCACGATGCGCACCGTGAGCAATCCTCCCGACGCTGTGATGCCGACCTGCGGGTTGCAGCCCGGCGACATGAACTCACCCACGCGCTCGCCGAGCATCGCCTCGGAAGGACCGAGCACGCGCAACATCCGCTGCGCGGTCGGCGTCAGCGCGCCGATGGCCTGGAGCCGCGGGAGCACTTGCTCTCGCAGCATCACCTTCATTTCGCGTGGCACGCCGGGCATCGCGAAGAGCGTGGCGCAGCCGATCTTCGCGGAGAAGCCGGGCGCCGTCCCGACGGTGTTCGTCAGCGCGACGGCAGAGGCCGGCAGCTCGGCTTGCCGGCGGTTGCTCTCGGGGCAAGGACGACGAAACCGCTCAAACCACGAGAGGATCTGCGCCCAGCTGCTCTCGTCAAAGCGCAGCGGCTCGGCGAGGAGCTCGGCGGCCACGTCCCGCGTCCGGTCGTCAAGGGTCGGCCCGAGCCCGCCGGTCGCGAGCACGACGTCCGCGCGATCGCACGCCTCCTGGAGGGCGTCGCGGAGCTGGCGCGGATCGTCCCCGACCACCGTGATCCTGCCTACGACGGCCCCGCGCCGCTCGACCTCTTGGGCGATGTACTTGCTGTTCGTGTCGAGCAGCCCGCCGTGCAGCAGCTCGTCGCCGATCGCGACGATCTCGGCGATCACGCGGTGATCTCCGGCGCAGGCGGCTCGTTCTTGCGGCCAGACGCGGTCAAGATCAGGCCCACGCCGTAGAGCAAGATCATCGGCAGCGACATCAAGATCATCGACACCGGCTCGGGCGGGCTAAAGAGCGCGGACAGGATGAAGATGATCAACACCGTCATGCGCCAGTGCTTTACGAACGTCGCGTGACGCACTAAGCCAACGCGCTGCAGGGCGAGCATCACGATCGGCACCTGGAAGACGACCCCCATCGCAGCGGTCGTCATGAACAGCAAGTTGAAGAACTGGCCGACGCTGAAGATCGCGTTGACCATCGACGGGTCCATCATGCTGATCAGGAAGCCGAGGCTGTACGGCAGCGCGACCGCGTATCCGAACCAGACGCCCGCGCAGGTGAGCAGCACCATGAACGGGAAGTAGCGGTAGAAGACGCGCCGCTCATGGCTGTACAGCCCTGAGGCGATGAAGGCCCAGATCTGCCAGATCACGACCGGGCTCGCGAGGACCACGGCCAAGAACAGCCACCCCCACATACACGACAGGATGTCTTCGAGGCCGCCGGTGGCGTAGAGACCGTAGGGCACCGGGTAGCCGGTCCGCCCTTGCAAGAGGTACGGATACTCGACCGTCCCGTCGTAGATCCGGTCACGATACTTGAGGCAGTAGTCGAGGAACCGCGCCGAGTCCTCGCTGATCACCCCGGCGGCCTCTTGTGCCTGTAGCCCCTCCACCCAGTGCTCGAAGCCGATCTTCCACTGCTGCCTGTAGGGGCCGACGATGATCTCCTGCACGGTCCCCTTAAACGGCAGCACTAGCAGCACGGCGCCGACGACGGCCAGCAGCGCCTTGATGACCCGCTTCCGCAGCTCGTCTAGGTGATCGCCGAACGTCATCCGCGGCAGCGCCTCAGGCTGCTCGACGGCGTCGCGGATCTCCGGCTGATCTAGCGGCATGGTGACGCTGCAGCTTAGGCCGTCCGCAACGCGCCCCAAAACCAAAACAGGCGGCCGTCACGGCCGCCTGCTGGAGTCTGACCATCCGGAGAGAACCCGGAGCGGGTCAGCGTCCGCCGCCCTAGCTCTACAGCTTGACGAGGTCGCCGATCTTCGCGAGGTAGGTGAACTCCACGCGCAGCTCGTTTGCGAGCTTGAACTCCTCGCTCTCCTGGATCACGTCGAAGCCGTCGCCAGCTTCGTTGACCGGGTTGTTGCCGAGGATGACCGTGTCGACGCCGGGGCCCATCTTGTTGACCACGCGGTTGCCGAGTCGGGTCAGCAGGTTGGTCAGCTGCTCCTTGCCGTAGGGCGCCGTGAAGCGGCCCATCAGGTACATCGTGCGCGTGACGCGCGGCGTGTACAGGTCGTTGTAGAGCAGGTCGCCTTCGCTCGCGTAGTTGCCCACCGGGTCGGCGAAGTCGAACATGCGCACCTCAGCGCGCTCATCTTCGATGCGCGTGACCTGGCAGTAGCCCTTGACGCTGTCGTCGTTCGGGCCCTTCACGCGGAAGACGGTCCCAGGCTGCAGGAGGTCCTTGCGGCCGAGGTTGATGAAGGCCTTCGCGATGCCGTTCTTGGCGACGATGACCTTGCCGTCCGCGACGTTCGGCGGCTGACGGAGCGCTTCCCGCTCAACCAGCGCCGAGTTTTGGGTCTGCAGGCGCGCGATGCGACCGAGGAAGACCTTCTCCTTAGCGGCGTAATCCTCCTTCAGCGTCGTCATCTCCTCGTCCTTGTTGCGCAGGTTCTGGGTGAGCTGCGCGATGCGGCTGTCACGGTCGTCCGTGGCCGACTGGAAGTCCGAGCGAGCCTGCTCGAGGTTGCTTGAGTTCTCCGACGCCGCGGTCGCAGCCTGGCCCTCGAGCGCGGTGTAGCGCTGGTCGCCGGCGTTCTTGTCCGAGAGCGCCTTGTCGCGCTCAAGCTCCACGTCCTTGACCCGCTGCGTCATCGCGTTGATGCGCGCCGCCATCGAGCCGAGCAGGTTCTCCAGCGAAGAGGCCTCAGAGACGCCAGCGGTGCCCGCCGCGTCATCCATGACCTGCTTGACCTGACCGGGGTTCATCAGGCCGGGGTATTCGATGGTCGCGCCGCCGTAGAGCTCCGCGTTGCCGTTGCGACCGACGTAGGCGCCGGGCTTGTTCACGACCTTGCCGATGTCGGCGATGTAGTCCTGGATCAGCGCTTCCTTGCCTTGGATCGTCTTGAGGTCGGCCTGGGCTTGCGCCACTTCCTTCTTCAACTCCGCGTTGTTGGTCTGCTGCACCCAGCCGAACCCCAGCGCCCCGAAGAACATCAGGAGGAGCAGGAGGAAGAACATGATCGGGACGTGCGCGGCACCGCTCTGGCGATTGTGCATAGGAACCAACTCCAAGGGGTCTGTGCGTTGAGGGCGTTGCGTTGTCTGCCGAGGCCGACAACGGCTGGTGTCTGGCGTCCTAGAAGACGCCTGAGAGGAAGAGAGGGCTGGGATCGGACTGTGGGTCAAACCCGCGATCGGACCGAGGGCACGGCCGCTCGCGAGTCCGGGATCTTAGAAAGACAGCGCCCGTGGTCAAGTCACCGTCCAACCATGACTTGTCTAAGCCTCGCCGGTCGCCGACGATGCCAGGATGCCGCGGCCCGAAAACCAGCCCGACGAGCCCGCTCGCCCCTTCGCCCCGGCCACGCCCCTAGTGATCGGGCTCGTCGGCGGCGTCGCCTCCGGCAAGAGCACGGTCGCGGGGCTGTTCGCGGCGCGTGGGCTCCGACATATCGACGCGGACGCGCACGCTCGAGCAGCCACCACAGACCCAGGCGTATTGGCAGAAGTCCGTGCCACGCTTGGAGAACGGTTCGTTGTTGAGAATGTGTTGGACCGCCAGGCAGTCGCAGATCTGGTGTTCTCGGACCCAGCCGCCAAGCGGACGCTGGAGGACATCGTGCACCCGGTCGTGCGCGCCCGGATCCTGGATGAGATGCGCGACGCGGCCGAGCGCGGGGAGTCTAGCTTGCTGGACGTCCCGCTGCTGTTCGAAGCGGGCCTCTACGAGCAATGCGACACAATTGTCTTCGTCGACGCGCCGCGCGACGTGCGCGAGGGCCGCGCCGCGGCCAGGGGCTGGGAGGCTGGCGAGCTGGCCCGACGCGAGCAGAACCAGCTTGCGCTCGACGAGAAGCGGCGCCGCGCGCACTTCGCGATCGACAACGGCGACACCCTCGGCGCCACCGAAGCGGCGGTCGCGGAGCTGCTCGCGGCGATCGAGCGCGATCGGTGACCAAGGTAGCGGCCCGAGGCGCGCGCGCGGCGCTCGTGGGCATCAAGGCGCGGTCGCGGAGCCTCCGCAGCCGCGCTCAGCCGAGGTAGCGCGCCACGTCGCGCGCCGACGGGGCGTGGCCCCAAAGCCCCATCACCGTCCCGCGCAGCTTTGCGACGGCGCCAGCCGGTCCGGCGACCACGGCGGCAGGCCAGAGCAGGACGTCGAAGCAGAGCCAGCCCAGCCACGCCCGCGCGGAGCCGTAGGCGCGCAGGAAGCGGACCGCGTTGCACGCCATCAAGAACTTCCGCAGCGGCGATCGCGCGCCGCCCGAGGACCATCCGCCGCGGTGCTCCACGCGGACCCACGGGATCCAAACGACGCCGTGGCCTGCTGCGCGCAGGGCGTGGCAGAGCGCGACGTCTTCCCAGTACATGAAGTAGTCGTCCGGGAAGGCCCCGACGGCCACCGCCGCGTCGACGCGGAGCATGACGAAGGCTCCCGTCAAGAAGTCGACCTCTTTGGGGCCCGCGCTCACGTCGGTCGGCCGCCGCCCTCGCCGCCGCAAGCGGAGGGCGTTGGACGAGAAGCCGACCTCGCCGCCTTCTGCCCAGACGGTCCCGTCCGGGTTGACGATGGTCGGGCCGACGGCCCCTAGCCTCGGGTCGTTTCGCAGTACGTCCAACAACGTTCGGACCGCACCTGCCGGGACCCGAAGGTCGTTGTTGCAGACCAGCACGTGCTCAAATCCTCGCTCCGCTGCGTCGCGGATCCCGCGGCTCATCGCCGCCGCGAAGCCCAGGTTCTCGTCGGCGAGGACGATCGACACCTCGTGGTCACTCGGCGCCAGCGCCGCGACCTCGGCCTGGAGCGCGCGCTGCTCGTCGGCGCCGGAGCCGTTGTCGATCACGACGACCGAGACCCGCGCGGCGTCGTCTGCGAGCAGGTCGCGCACGACCTGCATCGTCATCTCGGCGCCCCGGTAGTTGAGCACCAGCGCGCAGACGTCAAACCCTCGCTCAGCCACAGAGCCCCCGCACCATGCGCCAGTAGAGCGCGAAGAAGCGGTCCAGCCCCCGACGGACGAAGGCGCCCGCGCCCTTGTCCGCGAGGCCCGGGTTCAGGGTCATCGGCGCAGCGACGAGCAGCTCGCGGTCGGGCACGGTCCGGCCGCGCTGCGCACGTCCGCGCGCCGCCATCGCCTTCGGCAGCAGGCAGAGCAGCTCCCACTTTCCTTTGATCCAGGCGCCGAGGTGGCCGCGGCCGAGGCCGAAGGCCGCGTAAACGATCCCGTAGACCAGTTGCGCTGGCAGCGTCAGCAGCAAGGTGCGCCACCGCATGCACGTGAACAGCACATACCAGCGATTCTTGCTGTGGAGGTAGGTCCGCTTGCCTGGGTATCGCGCCTCGCCCCGCACGCTCAGGCCGACGGTCCCAGCGAGGTGCGTGCACCGCGCGGCAACGCACAGGCGGAGGTGGTGCCCCCGCATGCGCAGCTTGTAGGAGAACTCGTTGTCTTCGTAGAGGATGAACAAGTTCTCGTCGAAGCCGCCGACCTGCTCATACGCGCTCTTCTTGACGAGGAAGCAGAGGGCGATCGCCGCGCCGAGCGGCCCGCCTGGCTCCGAGGCGTCGCAGACGGGCGTGTACCAGTTGCGCAGGACGAGGGTCCCGAGGAAGTGCACGTCGCCCCCGTCGTAGTGCACGACCGTCGGGTCGTCGCCGCAGACCGACCGAGCTTGGACCATCGCGACGCGTTCGTCTCCGTCCATGCACGCCTGCATGGCTCCGATCGCGTCGGCGTGCAGCACGACGTCGTTGTCCAAGAACAAGATCCGCTCGCCCCGTGCGTGCGCCGCGCCGACGTTGCGCGCGTGGCAGGGGCCGCCGTTGAAGCCGGTGTCGACCACCTTCACCTGCGGGTAGTGCTCCGCGACTAGGTCGCGCGACCCGTCTTCGGAGTGGTTGTCGACGAGGATGACCTCGTCGGGGGCGACGTCCTGCGCGAAGAGCGCATCCAGACACGCAGTCAGGTAGTCCTGCCCGTTCCAATTGATGACGATCGCGGTCAGCACAGCTTCCGTGGTTGGATGCTAGCCGCGCGAACGGCGCGCCCTAAGAAAAAGCACGCTGCTTCGACCACCGCTACTTGAGCGGCGGCTCAAAGTCTGGGTGCCTGCAGACTTCGCGGTGCTTGAGGCAATACGGCAGGTTGAAGATCGCGTTGACCGTCGCCTTGACGCAGATCCAGTAGCCCCACTTGACGCCTTTGATGTTGTCG
The DNA here is from genome assembly GCA_036160175.1 of Planctomycetota bacterium. Taxonomy (GTDB): domain Bacteria; phylum Planctomycetota; class UBA1135; order UBA1135; family UBA2386. The sequence goes on along the minus strand of JAYYEE010000331.1, from coordinate 6,550 downwards.
AACAGGCCGATGGTCCCGACCGCGTCGCCGACCTCACCGCCGTCCGACCGCTTCTTGCCGCCGAGGCCCTTGGCCAAGAACCGGAACGGGAACCCGAGCACCTGGCTCCAAGGCAGGTATTTGAACGCGTAGAGCCAGAAGTTCCGCACGTGGTAGTAGAGGCTCCGCTTGCCGTGACGCATCCCGAACGGCGCTTTGTGGAAGACCTCGACGTCCGGGAACATCTTCACTCGGTAGCCCAGGTTGAGCAGGCGCGTCGTCAGGTCGCGTTCATTGCCGAAGATGAAGAAGCGGATGTCATACCAGTTGGCCTCGCGCAGCGCCGCGGCGCGCGCCATTGAGCCGCAGCCACGGAACGTCGCGAGGTAGCGCTCGCGGTGCAGCTCCGCGCTGTCCCGGTACCAGTCGGGCATCTCTGGCTCGATCACCTTGGGCGAGAGGATCGCGGTGCTCGCGGGCTCCTCCGCGAACTTCTGCACCATGCGCTCGACGAACGTGTCGGGCAGGATCACGTCGTCGTCGAGGATCCCGACGTAGTCGCCGCTGGCGCTAGAGAACCCGACGTTAAACGTCTCGCACGCGCCGTACTCAGAGTGCGGCATCCGGATCAGCTGCACCTCTGGGAACTCCTCAAGGACCATCTCGGGCGTGCCGTCGCTAGAGTCGTTGTCGACGACGATCACTTGGTCGGCCGGCACAGTCTGCGCCCGGATCGACGCGAGGTTCTCGCGGAGGTCATCCTTTCGGTTCCACACCGAAATGACGAGGCTGACGGTCGGCTTCTTGTCCGTAGCGCTCATCGTTCACGCTGGATGTAGCGGTGGAATCGATCGTGCAGGGCGTGCAGCTCCGCCAGCTCCGAAGGCGCGTGATCGAGGAACATCTCGCCGTAGAGCACGCCGCCGATGTCGAGGTTGACGGTCGCCGCGCGGCAGCGATGCTCGCTCATTCCGGGCAAGTCGATGTAGGCGTTCTGGCTGACGTAGGCTTTGAGCGCCTCATACGCCTTGGGGTAGGTGTCCGTCGTGTCGAACAGCGTGCCGCCTGCCGGGACGAAGTTGACGCCGTAGAGGAGGCAGCGACAGTCCGCAGGCAGCGCGCCAGCCGCCGCCGCCGTCGCCGCGCTGAGCGCGCGGTGGTCGCGGTGCGCCTCGCCGGCGTGGAACGAATACAGGGTCTTGGGCTGCACCTCTTGCATCACCGCCGCGACCCGCTTCGTCAAGTCACCCAGGTGCTCCGGCAGCTGCCCGTCCGGCATATCCCAGTGACGCGCTTCGCCGAGCCCCAGCCGCTTCAGCGCCTCGGCGCCCTCTGCGCGGCGCACGTCGCGAATGTCCCCGGCCTCTCGCTGCCCGGGGTCCCCCTGCGCGCCGTCGGTCGCGTGCACCACGACGACCTCATGGCCGCGCGCGGCGTGGTGCGCCAACATGCCGCCAGCGCCGATCACCTCGTCGTCCGGGTGCGCGGCCAGCACCAGCACCGGACCCTGCAGCGGGTCCTTCGGCAGCAGCGGCGAGAACAAGTGGTTCATGCGAGCGAGCGGTAGAGGTCGTGGTGGCGTTCTGCCGACCGAGCGATCGTAGGCAGCGCTGCGGGGATCGCCGCCCGCAGCGCGGCGAGCCGGTCCGCAGAACCTATCAGGTCCTCGAGGACGGACGCCAATCGGTCCATCGGCGTAACGACGACCCCAGGTGTAGCGTCCCGCTCCGCGAGCGCCCCCGCGTCTGAGCAAACTACGGGCACACCGTGGGCGAGCGCCTCATCGACGACGAGACCGTATGTTTCTTGGCACTTGGACGGGAACACCGCCAGGTCGAGGTCCCGAGCCGGATGTCGATCGCCTTCTCGGTAGCGGCCGCGCTCGTGCAAGTAGGTGCACTGGCTCCGGGCCAAGTCGCGCAGCTCGGCCGCGAAGCCCTCGTCGTGGAAAGGCCCGGCCAGGTGCAGGTCACACGGCAACGTGTAGACCGCCTCGACGAGCTCGCGCAGCCCCTTCTCAGGCACGAGGCCGCCGAAGGTCCCGACGCGGAGCGGACGCGACGCGTCGGGACCCGCGACGCGATGCCCAGCGGGGACCGCGCGGAGCAGCCCGTGCGGGACCACCTCGACGTGGCCGTCGTAGGGCACGCAGCGCTGCACGAACGACGCCGCCGTCCGCGACGGCGCGAGGCACGCCGCGGCGCCTTCGAGCTCTCCGCGGACGAGGCGATCGCGCTCGGACAACGAACGAGCGACGAAGTCGCGGCCCGCGTTCAGGCCAGCGTCGATGCACGTCACGCACGCGTCGCGCGCCGCGCCCGTCGGGCACGTGACGCCCCCCGCCGGCACGCGGAAGAAGCGGGCGCACGTCACCCACAGATCATGGAACGTGCACACCATCGGCACGCCCAGCTCCCGGCAGAGCGCGCCGAGGCCCAACCCGATCGCTGAGAAGGCGTGGACGTGGACGATGTCCGGCTTGGCCGTCTCGAGCTCGTCACGGACGAGGTCGAGCAAACGCGGGCGCACGAACCCGTGTCGGTCGTGCTCCTCGGCCCTGCGCGGCAGCCGCGCGACGGCGACGCCGTCGTGCGCCTCGCGCACCACGTCCACGCCATCGTGGAGCTGATCGCTGCCGCTGATGACCGAGACCTCCACGCCGCGCGCGCGCAGCTCCCGCGCGAGCGCGGCGACGACCTGCTCCGTGCCGCCGCACGCCTCCGGCGGGAAGTTCGCCGTGACAAAGGTGACCCTCATCGGGACCAGAGCTCCCGCTGCGATTCACGCAGGAAGGCGCGCTCGTCACGCTTGCGCTTGGGGTCGCGGCGGTTGCGGCGCCCGATGCTCCACCACTCTTCCCAGATCCGCAGGCGGACACAGAGCCGCACCCAGAGGCCCCCAAACCACCCATAGTGCTTGCGGTAGTAGGCCAAGCGGTTCCGGTGCCAGATCACGAGCATCTTGGCGAAGTTCTTCGTGCTCGCCCCGCGGTGATGCATGACCTCCGCCGACGCGAGGTAGCGGATCTTCTGGCCGCGCGCGTGGAGCCGCAGGCAGAGGTCGACGTCGTTGTAGAACAACGCCAACTCCTCGTCGAACCCGCCGAGCTCGCGCCAGTCCGACGCGCGGAGCATGCAGGTCGCGCCAGGCGGCTGGTCGACGTCACGCGAATCGAGGTGGTCGAAGTCCTCCATCACGTAACGCGCCACGACGCGACGCCCCGGCCAGAACGAGCCGAACCACGAGTCGAAGCAGAGCGCCGTCGCGAGCGTCGGGAAGCGCATGCACGCCCGCTGCACCGACCCGTCGGGGTCGCAGAGCCGCGGCGCGACCGCGCCGTAGGTCGGGTTCGCCCGCAGGAAGTCGACGAGCTGATCGAGGGCGCCGGCGCGCACCTCGGTGTCCGAGTTGAGCGTCACCAAGAACTCTCCCGCCGCGACCGCTGCGCCTTGGTTGTTGCCTGCAGCGTACAGCCGGTTGTCTGCGTTTCGGATCACCCGCACCGCCGGGTAGTTCGCCGCGACAGCCTCCGCGGAGCCGTCCTCGCTGCCGTTGTCGACGACGATGACCTCGCGCGAGTGCGCGGGCGTCTCTGCGTGCAGCGCCTTGAGACAAGCGAGCGTCAGCTGGCGCGTGTTCCAGCTGAGCACGACGACCGAGAGCGTCGGCGCGCCGCTCAAACCCCGCCCTCCTCGACCTCGAGGCGCAGCCCCAGGTGCGACCGACAGTCGTAGCGCCAAGTCCCGAGGTGCTTGGGGTCTGCGGCGCTCACGTCATAGACTTGGAAGAAGAACTCTGCGCACACGAAGCTCTCGAACGCCGCGTCGCTCGGCGTCCAGGTGTCGCCGCTGCCGAAGATGCCCGCCGCGAGGAAGAAGCGCATATCGAGCGACATCAACACGACGAACCGCTCACAGCTCCGCGGCAACTTGAGGACCGGCTTGTCGGCGCTCGTGCCCAAGTCGACGAAGGGCGGCTCCGGCGGGACGCGGCGGAAGCGCGCGAGGAGCTTGCTCGAGACGAGCCAGCGGCAGGCAGCCATCGTGAGGCGCCCGCGGAGTCCGTACCACTTCTCGTAGTAGCGCTGCTTGCTGACGCGGTTGCGCGCCCACATCGTCTCGATGTCGCTCATCCCTGAGCGGTTGACGAAGTGCACGAGGTGCGCGTCGGGGACCTGCGTGATCGTCCTGCCGCTCCGCCGGATCGTGACCGAGAGGTCCGCGTCCTCGTAGTAGAGCGGGTATCGCTCGTCCCAAGTCCCGATCGACTCGAAGTAGTCTCGGTCGATGAGGAAGAGGCAGCCAGACATCATCGGCAGCGCCAAGCGCTCGTCCGCGCCCCAGACCTTCAGCCAGCTCCGCAACAAGCTCCGCGCCCGACGACGCGTGCGGCGCGGCGAGTAGGACGACAGCGCCTCTCCCCAAGCGTCGCCGAGCGTCGGCAAGGTGTTCGGCGGCAAGTGACCCTGTAGCTCGCGATCCCAGTAGCCCTTCGGGACCGCGATCCCGATCTGCGGGTCCGACTCAAGCGCCCGCTGCAGCCGCGAGATCAGCCCGTCGAGGAAGATCACGTCTGGGTTGCTGACCAAGACCTGGCGTCCACGGCTGTGCGCCAGGGCGAGGTTCATGCCCTTGCTGTAGCCGCCGTTCTCGGTGTGGCGGATCAGCCGGCCTGCGGCCTCGTCGCCTTGCTCTTCGCGCAAGCGCTGCAGCTCTTGCTCCACCTGGGCGACGTGCTTGGGCGGCTTGCTCGGTGAGTCGTTATCGACGACGACACACTCGAAGGGCATCGGGCTGCCGTCAGGCCGCGTCGGGCCGTTCTGCCGCAGCGACGCGATCGCCTGCGCGCACTCCTTCCAGGAGTTGTAGTTGACGATCAGTACGGACAGCTCGGCCATGGCAGCGGACCAGAGTCAAATCGACGCTTTCCGCTGGCCAACGAAAGCACAAGCGCGGCGAGGTTGCCAACTGCGCCGATCATCCGGTGGCACCGGGGCCTGGCGGCGCCTCAGCGGCCCGGCTTGCGGATCTCGACGGCGTCAGGAGCGAGGCGGCGCACCAGGCGCTCGCCCAGCATGGTCTCGGCCTCCGCGTTCTGCCCGTAGGTCGACCAGTCCTCCTCGGTGGGATCTTGGTGGCGGCGGAGGTCCTCACAGATCTCTTGTTCAATCACGTACCGGACGATCCAGCCGTCGTTGCGCGACCCGTCGTCGACCAGGATCTCCATGCAGAGCCGACTGCGAACCGGGAAGTTCCGATCGATCTCACGCCGCTTCCACCGCGACTGCCACAAGCCGTTGCCGCGGTCCGTCGCGCTGTGGTCGACGACCCAACCGTCGCGTGACGTGACGATGTCGACCCAGCCTTGCCACGCCTCACCTAGGCTCATGGGCTCGGTCTGCAGCTCTCGCCAATTGCGGAACGTGCCACAGGACGCGAGCAGCGAGAACAAGACGATCGACAGGGGGCGCATCATGAGAGGTCGCCGAGTATATCGGGGCCTGTGAGCCCGGCGCCCGCATTCCTGTTCGATCTCGACGGCACGCTCGCCGACACCTTGCCAGACCTCGCGGCGAGCACCAACTACGTGCGCTCGCTGCATGGACTGCCGGCGGTGGACGCCGCGGTCGTGCGCAGCTTCGTCGGCGACGGCGCCCGCGCCCTGCTCCGACGCGCGCTGCATGAGGCGGCCCTGGACGACGCCGCGCTGGACGCGGCGTTCGACGCCTACGTCGAGCACCACGCTGAGCAGTGCACGCGCGCTTGCCGCCTGTTCGATGGCGTAGCAGAGCACCTCCACGACCTCGTCGACCGCGGCCACCCGATCGCCGTGGTGACCAACAAGCCCGAGCGCTTCGCGCGGCCTGTGGTCGCCCACCTCGGCCTCGACGCGTTCACCGACGTCGTCGTCGGCGGGGACACGCTGCCGACCAGGAAGCCCGACCCGGCGATGCTCTCGCACGCCCTCGCGCGGCTCGGCGCCCCCTCAGGCGGCGCGACCATGGTCGGCGACAGCCTGCAGGACCTCGTCGCCGGCAAGGCCCTTGGGGCGCGGACGGTCGCCTGCCTGTTCGGCTACAGCGCGCCTGACGCGCTGCGCGCAGAGGGCGCGGATGAGTATTGGTCGGCCTTCGGCGTCCGGGCCTGAGGCGCGCGCGGCGCGCTACGACTTCTTCAGGCGGTTGATCTTCTGGATCAGCTTGCTCGTCGAGTGGCCCTTCTTACCCCCGACGAAGACCGCCTTGATCTCGAGCTCCTTCACGGTCGCCTTCTCAGGCAGCGTGCGCAGGGTGTAGTCCGTGCCCTTGGCGTAGAGCGAGGGCTGGAGCTCCTTGAGGAGCTCGTCGGCGGTCTCGTCCTCGAACGAGGTCACGTAGTCGACGAACGACAGGCCCGAGAGCATCTCCATGCGCTCGTCGCATGGCACGATCGGGTGCCCCTTCCCCTTGATCGCGGCCGTCGACTTGTCCGTGTTGACGGCGACGACGAGCAGGTCGCCGCGCGATCGCGCGTCCTCGAGGCAGCGGAGGTGGCCGACGTGCAGCAGATCAAACACTCCGTTGGTCAGGACC
>JAYYEE010000330.1:0-6473 GCA_036160175.1 Planctomycetota bacterium | reverse complement strand
GTGACCAGGTGACGCTTGAGGCCGAGCACGTGCGACGCGGCGCCGCCAAGGATCACCGGGCGCGCGCCTTGGGCCATGACGCCTTCGATGCAGACGCGGCCGACCATCATCCCCTGGCCGAGCACGTCGGTCAGCGGGCTCTGCACCGTGATCGTCGGCGTGACCGCGGCGTCGACGCGCACCGTCGTGACCGCGCCGGAGCCGCTGACGAGCGCCTGCTCTTGCGCGGAGAGCGCGTTGAGCGCGAGCGTTCCGTTCGCGAGCCGGATGGCCTCGTCGAGCGAGAGCTTGGCGTCACCCACGGCGCCGTGTGAGGCAGGATCGTTGACGTTGGCGGTGGCGCCCGGACCGTTGAAGAGGAGGCCGGAGAGCAGCAGGGGGATCAGCATGATGAGTCGAAGAGCGGTCGGGTGGTGGGCCTGGGCCTATGCAAGTATAGGACAGGAATTGACTTCGTCAGGAGACAGATCCCAGGCTCGCTTACGTGGTAGCGTAAGATGAGCGAATCACCCGCGACGCCGTAGCGCCAATAACACGACCAAGATCGCGCCGACGATCTCGCTGGCTCCTGCGACGGCAAAGGCGACGTCGAAGCGGCCTCGGTCGATGAACTCGCCGCAGACCAGCGGGCCGACGAGGAAGCCGAGCGAGCCCGCCGTGTGGAACGCAGCCATGGCCGTGCTCCGGCCCACGCCCGGCGCTTGATCGAGCAGCCACAGCAGCGTTGGGATGAACATGACCGCCGACGTCACGCCGCACACGGGCATGAGGACCCACATCGCGGACGCCGGCGCGATGCCGACCATGGATACTGCTAGTCCGTAGACCAAGCTGCCGATCGCGACCATCCGCAGCCGGTTCCAGCGCTCCGCTGCTCGACCAAACGGATACGACAGCAGCGCGAACGGGTAGAGGAAGGCCGCGAGCATCATTCCGATGGTCGGCGTCTCGACCGCGTGTACGCCTGCGAGGAGCAGCGGGAAGCCGGTCGTGAAGAAGCCGACCGTGAAGCGGTCGAAGAACGCGAGCAGCAGGGGGGCGCGGAGTCCGGGCCGATCGCGCAGCACGCCGACCACCTCTCGGTAGCCGGGCCGCTTGCTGGCCTGGGTGTCCGCTGGCAACAGCCAGGCCGCTGCGACGGCTGCGACGGCCAGCACGATCGAGGCAGCGTGCAGCGTCATCAGCGGGTCCCGCTTGCCGAGGACTCCGCCGATGGCTGCACCGGTCGCGACGCCGAAGGTCAGGCCGCACCCGACGGCGCCGAGTGCGCGTCCGCGGCGTTCGCCGGCGGCGTCGGCGACGAGGCTCATCAACAGCGTCAGCGCCGAGAGGTGCGCCGCGCCTTCGACGACGCGGAGCAGCAGAAAGGTGCCGTAGTCCAGCGGATGCGCGAGCGCCTGCATCAACAGCGCGTCGGCTGCGAGCAGCGCGACGCAGAGTCGCCGGCGCCTGCCCGTGCGGTCGACGTGCAGGCCGACCAACGGCGTCGCTAGCAGCGCGCCGATCATGTTGGCGACCAAGAAGAGGGTCGCGAGGCCGTCGGAGACGCCGAAGCGCGTGACCACCAGGTCGCGCAGCACCGGCACCGGCAGCGTCTCAGGCAGCATGACCAAGAAAGTCAGACCGCCGAGCTGGGCTGTGCGTCGCGGGGTCAAGCGTCGAGCCGCCACGTGCCGTCCCGCTCGCTCGCGCGCCCCTCCTCAGCGAGCTTCTCTAGCCCGGCTTGAAGCGACCGCGCCGCGAATGGGTAGAGCCGCTCGTCTGCGTCCCAGTAAACCCTCGGCAGGAGCGCGGCGACGTCGCCAGGCTGCTCGCTTAGAGCCTTCACGAGGGCTGCCTCGCGCTGGTTGCGGTGGCGGAGATACTTCTGAATCAGGCGGCGACCGTTCCTCACGGCAGGCCCGTGCGCGGGGTAAAGCGTCGAGATCGAGTGCTGCTCGAGCCGCTCCAAGCTGCGCAGATACGTCGCGAGGTGCCCCTCTGGAGGGTCGATGATGATCGTGCTGATCGTCGACAGCATGTCGCCGACGATCATGGCGCCGTATCGCGACTCGTGGAAGCACAGGTGGCCCTGGTCGTGCCCTGGAGTGTGGAGCGCCTCCAGCTGCCAGCCAGGCCGGCCGTCGGGAGCGTCGCCGAGCGGGATCACGGCGCCGTCGATCAGCTCGTCGCCGCGCGGGATCTCCGCCGATATCCGCGCGAGCGTCCGCGGGTGGCCGTGCGCCTTCAGCCCGCGCGCCTCGCAGAGCGCCTGGACGCCGCCGACGTGGTCCGGGTGATGGTGGGTCAAGAGCACGCCCGCGAGGCGCTGCCCGTCTGCGGTCAGCGTGTCGAGCATGTGGAGCAGGCGCTGCTGCTCTTGGGGGTCCGGCGATCCTGGGTCGACGACCCACAGCTCATCGTGGCCGATGATGTAGCAGTTGGTGGTCGTGGCGGGCGGCAGCGTCGGGGTCTGCAGCGGCGCGAGCACGACGCCGGGCGAGAACCGCACCTGGTGCAGGTCGCCGCCCCGGTAGCCGTCGGCGGTCGCTGCGATGTCCTCAGCGAACTGCTCGAAGTCCGCGGCGGCCTCGAGGTGCTCGAGCATGATGATGACCGGCGGCACGAGCAATAGTTCTCCGCTGCGCCACGACGCCAGGGCTTCTTCGGGGCGCCAATAGCGTCCTTGGGTCAGCTCGCCTTCCCAGACATCGGGTTCGACCCCGTCCGTACCGGCGACGCACCCCTCCACAGGGACGTGGAAGAACACCGTGTCGTAGCGGACGGGCGAGAAGGCCGGGGTCTCGATCCTGCACAGCGCGCGCAGCTCAGGCGGCGCCGGGGCGTCAGCGACGACGGCGTGCCAAGGGGACGGCTGCGGGGGCGCCTTTTTGTCGCGGCGCTCGTGCTCGAGCAGCAGGCGCCGGTGCTCGCGCAGCGCGGCCTGGGCGGCGTCCTGCGGCGGCAGCCCGTGACGAAGCAGGCCCGTCTCCTCGAACAGCTCGCGGTCCGCGCAGATCTGCAGCGCTGCGTCCTCGTCGAGCGGCGCAGCAGCGCTCGGCGGCGCGAGGTCGTCTCTGCCGATCGTGCCGCCAGGCATCGCCCAATAGCCGCCGAAGAACCGCAGCTCTGGGGCGCGCTCGGCCAAGTAGACCTCAAGGGCGCGGCCCTCGCCGCGGGTGATCATCAGCGCTGCGGCCGTTCGTCTGCTCATCGGGGGCGAGCAGGTTAGCGCGTCAAGCCGCGGGAGGCGACCGCCCGCTCACACAACGTCCGCCAACACCCCCAACACCCGCACCGCTGCGCGCGTGCCCAGCACGACCAGCTCGTCGCCGGCCGCGACGGTGCGGTTGGCGGTCGCGGCCAAGACCTCTTCGCGACCGCTGCCCGCGCGGATCAGCAGCACCACGACGACGTCGGCGCGTGACGCGGGCGGCAGCGCGTCGACGGCGAGCCCGTCCCACGCCGCAGGCGCGGTCAGGCTGCGCATCGCATAGCCCGCGGGCAGGTCCAGCTCTTCCCTGCGTCCGCGGACCGCGAGCCGGAGGCTCCGGCGCTGCTGCCCCAAGACCTCGTTGCCCAGCATGGTCAGCACGTCTTGGTGCCGAATCCGGCCGAGCAGCCGCGGCGGCTGGTGGCCTGTCACGGCGGCGATCTCGCGGAGCTCTGGGTCGTCAAAGCGCGGCATAACCTCGGCGATCGACATGTCCGCCGTCGCCGTCACGACGGGCCTCGTCATGTCGGCGGCGATCACGACAGTCGTCAGCGTCGGGTCGTTGAGGAACGACTTGACGTCCTGCAGCTCGATCCGGCCGATCAGCGCCTGGTGGTCGCCGATGACGTAGACCGTGTCGCCGCGGTGGGTCTGCAAGAGCTTCATCACGTCCGTGAAGTCCGCTGAATGCGGCACGGTCAGGCAGTCGTCGCGCACCACGTCGCGGACGTAGGTCGTGCGGATGGCGAGGTCCTCGAGGCCGCCGGGCACGTCTTCGCCCTTCGCCTTCATCGCGGCCGTGTAGTAGTTATCCTCGTCCAGCACGCTCGCGGTGACGCTCGCCACGATGCTGCAGAGCATCACCGGCAGCGTCAGCTCATAGTGACCCGTCAACTCAAAGACGAGCACGACGGCCGTCACTGGCGCGTGCATGGTCGCCGCCGTGAGGCCCGCCATGCCGACGAACGCGAAGGCCGCGACCTCTCCCGGAGCCACGTCGAAGACGGTCCCCACCGCGGACGCGAACAGGACCCCGAAGGCGGCGCCGATCACCAAGTTCGGTGTGAAGATGCCGCCGAGGCCGCCGGAGCCGACGGTCGCGACGGTCGCGATTTGTTTCCACAAGAACAGCGTGACGATCAGCGCCAGCGATGGCGCGGTGCTGACGGCGTTGGCGACCACGTCGTCGATGATCTCGAAGCCGTTCCCCCAGCTCTCGGGCATGAACGTGCCGACGGCGCCGACGATCAGGCCGCCGGTGGCCATGACCAGGGGCAGCGGCAGCCGTAAGGACGCGAAGGCGCGGCGCCCGCCCTTCAGGGCGCTGCGAAACAGCACGCCGCCGACCCCGCAGAACAGGCCCAGCACCAGCGCTGCGAGCACAAGCCCGAGCGGTAAGCGCTCCACTACGTCCGAGACGTTCTGGTAGACGCGCGCCTCGGTCAGCAGCTCGCTGCGGACGATGGTCGCCAGCACCGAGGCGACGACGATCGGCGCGAACACGTCCATCGCGAAGTTGCCGAGCACGATCTCCATGACGAAGATCGCGCCGGCGATCGGCGCGTTGTAGGAGGTCGCCATGCCCGCGGCGACGCCGCAGCCGATCAGCACTGCGCGGTGCTTGCTCGACAGGCGCGTGACGTTGGCGATCATCGACGCGACCGTCGCGGCGATCTGCGAGTTGGCCCCTTCACGGCCGATGCTGCCGCCAGTCCCGATGGTGCACGCCGACGAGATGATCTGAACGATGCTCTGGCGGATGCGCAGCACGCCCTTGCGCAGCTGCACGAGGCCGACGAGGTCCGCGATGCCGAACGGGGGGCGCTTGCCGCGGAGCAGCATCAACACCGAGCCCGCCGCGAGGCCGCCGATGGTCGGCACGAGCAGGGCTTGCCACCACGAGAGGTTCTCGCGGACCGCCTCGGACATGCCAGCGCCGGAGCCGCCGGTCAGCCACTCCTGCAGCAGGTTGAGGCCGCGCTGGAAAAAGCTGCCGAGCACGCCGCCAGCGACGCCGATCACTGCGGCGAGCAGGAAGATCGCAAACGTCCGGAGTGGCAAGCCCTTCTGCGGCATCAAGCAGCCAGGGTGCGGTCGCGGCCGCGCTGATTCAAGGTCCGTATGGCAGCGGTCTCGTCCAGCTTCGTGGTGTAGGGTTGCGGTCCATGACTCGTGCCGCTCATGAGACTGCGCCCGCACTGCGCATCTGGACGCCCGCGCAGTCGGCGCTGGTGGTGAGCGGAGTGCTGTTGATGCTAAGCGAGCTGCTCGTGCCGAGCGCGGCGGGGCCGTTCCCGGGGCACGGGGAGCGGTTCGCGGCGATGGCTGCGGACCCGTTCACCTTCGAGGGGCCGTTCCCGCAGCGGCTGCTCTGGCCGCTCGGCGCCTGGTGCTTCAGCCACCTCGGCATGTCGGCGCTGACGTTTTCGCACCTCTGCACGGGCGTCTTGCTGGCCGTGGTGTTCTGGTTTGCGCACCAGAGGACGCGCTCGAGCCTGGACGCGGCGCTGGTCGCGACAGCGGCGGCGGCGAGCGGGGCAGCGCTCGTCTACAACACGATGACCTGCATGTCGGATCAGCTGAGCCTCGCCTCGTTGTTCCTGTTGGTCCACTTCGCTGGTCGTCGCTGGGTCTTCTGGCCACTGGTCTTGGTGAGCGCGCTGGCGCATGAGCTGGTCTTCTTCTTCTGGCCCTGGTTGCTTTACCTGCGCTGCCAAAACGGCGGGGTCTGGTGGCGGGACGGGCTGTGCTTGGGCGCCGCGATGGCGGCCTACCTGTTGTTCCGCTCGCAGGTGACGGCGAGCTACGGCGCCAGCTACTACCTCGAGAACGCGTTCTGGTTTCCCTGGTGCATGCCGGTCATGTGGACGCTCTGGGGCTTCGAGGTCCTGGTGGAGTTCGGGCCGCTGCTCGCGTTGGTCGCGTGGGGGCTCGGTCGCGACGGCGCGCTGTCGGCGCGGGGTGCGCTCGGCGGTCGCTTCGGCCCGGCGCTGTTCCTCTGCGGCGTGCTGCCGCTCATGGTGCTCGCCTACGACGTCATGCGCTTCGCGACCTTCGCTGTGCTCCCGGTCGTGCTCGCGGGTGTCAGCTTGGTGCAGCGTCGCGGCGGTCGGGCGGCGCTGTCGGGGCTGATCGCAGCGTCCGTCCTCTGCTATGCGTGGCTGCACCCGGTCGCGAGCGAGCAGGGCGGGCGCCACTTCACGGACATCGCGGCCCACATCCTCTCGCTGTTGCCGACGCGCGTCGTGCCGACGCAGCCGATGGCGCCTGAGCACGCATG
>JAYYEE010000329.1:0-3876 GCA_036160175.1 Planctomycetota bacterium | reverse complement strand
CGCTCGTGCTGCTCGGCCTCCTCGCAAGCTGTGGGGGATACGAGGACAAGCGCATTCGCGAGATGCTCAATGAGAAGGGCTTCGGCGCGCGGGCCGACGGCGAGGCGACGCGCGAGAACTACCTCGGCGGTAACGACCTCGTGCAGTTCATCGTGCCGCCTGAGGTGTTGATGCAGCCAGGCGCCGAGCAGCTCGCGGTGCTGCAGACGGCCCAGCCGGTTGGCCTAGACGGGACCATCTTTGTCCCGCTGGTCGGGCCGGTCTACGCCCTCGGTAAAACGGAAGCAGATCTGGCTGCGCTGGTGCGGACCCAACTCCGCAGCGTGCTGGCGTTCGACGTCGACCTGCAGGCGCGGATCAGCGGCAACAAGTTCTTCTACTCGGTAGGTGAGGTCCTGCTTAAGGGCCCGTTGCCCCTCCGCGCGAACATGACGCTAATCGACGCAATGTTCGCGGCGCGGTGGACGCCGCTCGCGAACCTCGGCCGGGTCTATCTGATCAAGCCAGACGCCGAGCACCCGCTGGTGATCGACGTCAACGTGCGCGAGATGCTGACCACTGGCTTCACGCGGGCCAACTTCCCGATCGAAGAGCACGACATCCTCTACGTGCAGCCGACGCTGCTCGGCATGGGGGCGCGTTTCTTGGAGCGGCTGCTGCAGCCGGTGGCGTTGGCGGTGCAGACGATGCTCGGCGCCGCGCAGGCGACCTTCGCCTACGACGTGTTGACCGGAGAGGCCAGCGGCAGCCGCCTGTTCTTCCGTTTCTGATCGATCACGCTGCATGACGAAGCCAACGACAACTAGCAACGGGGGAGACCGATGACGCAGGTGGAACTGCCGCAGCTCTCCTTGCAGCGCTACGTCGACCTCGTCAAGCGGCGTCGATGGCAGCTGGTGCCGGTCTCGCTGCTCGGGCTCGTCATCGGGGGGCTGGTCGCGTTCTTTATCCCGCGCTACTTCGTCGCGCAGACGCTGCTTGAGCACCAGCAGGTCCCGTCTGGCCCGGCGGACGCAGAGAACCCGTTCCGGGCCGTCGTCGACACGGCGAAGAGCACGATCCCGCTGATGGCGGGGGCGGCGATTGAGGAGCTTAAGTGGCCGGAGGCGCTGGGGCTGGACGAGTTCGAGCGCGGGCAGCTCGAGCGTGAGGTCGAGTCGAGGGTCTCGGTGTTCGAGACCAACGGCGGCGACAGCACTCGCAGCTACGCGCTGATTCGCGTCGAGTATCGCGACCAGGACGGGGATCGATCGGCGGCGTTCTTGAACAAGCTGGTCGAGGTCTGGGGGCGCGGGCGGATCGAGGAGCTGCGCGCGCCGGCGAAGTTGCAGGAGGTGCGCGCGAGCACGACGCTCGACCGCGCCAGGCGCAAGTTGGCTGGCTACCTCCGCGAGAAGCAAGATCTCGAGCGTCAATACGGCTTCGATCCGCAGGCAGACATCACCGTCCAGCGGATGGAGTGGCCTAAGCAGGAAGAGGCGCGGCTCCAGCGCGTCGCGGACGCGCAGAGGATGCGCCGAGAGATGGCGGCGATGGCTGCGTCGATCCGGGCCGACCGTGACGTGCTCGCTGACACCCAGGCGCGCGTGCCGCCCGACGCGACCAACGTGCTGGCCGAAGCGCTGAAGGTCGAGGAGGCGAAGCCGCTGGTCGCGCTGTGGCTGCGGGCCAAGGCCGAGTACGAGCAGACCTACCGGCCGGGCACCTCGCAGTACTACAACGCGAAGAAGAAGGCCGACCTCATCCTTGGCCAGATCACGGCGTTGGTGCCGCAGCCTCCGGTCGACGCCGAGGGGCTCGTCCCCAACCCGGTTTATACGCAGTTGTCTGCCAAGATCGCCGACGCGGAAGCCTCGTTGCAGGGGCTCGCCGCGCAGGCGCAAGCCCGTGAGGAGCAACTCACCGAAGAAGGAGAGCGGTTCCTCGCGCGGATCGAGGGCTACGGGCTCTACACGCAGAAGTTGGAGCAGATTGAGGAGGCGCAGGACGCGAAAGACGCGGCCTTGGCAGACCTGACCAGCGCGACCGAGCTGTTGGCGAAGCTAGATCGAGAGCTGCCGGTGAGGGCGAAGCGCCCGGCTGTGGTGCCGCCCGCGCCGACTGAGCCGAACATCCTGATCATCGCGATGATCGGCTGCGTGCTGGGCCTCGGCGCCGCGATCGGCTTGATCCTCGCGTTGGACGTCTTGCAGGGGTCGTTCAAGACGGTCGATGATGTCGAGCGCGGCCTGCCCGTGCCCGTGTTGGGCGGCGTCGCGCACCTGGAGACGGCTGCGGAGCGCGTGCAGTCCGTCCGCAGTCGCCGGCGCGTCGCGTTCGTGTCTGGATCGGCGGTCGCCCTTTTGACGGTGGTCGTCTCGATCTTCTACTTCGACTCGACGATGCTGCCGCCCGTGGTGCGCGACATCCTCGCGATGATCCTGGGGGCCTGAGCCCGGCGGATCGATGCGCGACCTAGTCGTCTTCTTGTTCGTGATGGCGATGATGCCGACGGCGTTCCGTCGTCCATACATCGGCATGCTGCTGTTCAGCTGGCTCGCGTATATGCGGCCGCAAGACCTGTGCTGGGGCTTCGCCCGCACCATGCGTCTTTCGTTCTTCGTGTCGATCGCGATGTTGGCTGGGTGGTGGGCCAATGAGCAGGGCAAGCGTCGCTTCACGCACTGGGAGCCGCGGACGCGCTTGATGGTGCTGTTGATGGTCTTGATCGCCATCAGTTACGTGCAGGCCAAGGTGCAGGACGCGTACACCAACCGCTACTTCTTCGAATACTGCAAGATCATCGTCATCGCGCTGTTCACGGTCGGTCAGTGCGACACCCGTGAGCGTCTCCGCGGCGTCTTCTGGATGATCGCGCTCTCGCTCGGTTTCTACGGCGTGAAGAACGGCCTCATCGGAGTGCTGAAGGGTGGCGCGGGGCAGATCCTGCGGGGGCCCGGCGGGATGTTGGAGGACAACAACGACTTCGCGCTGGCGCTGGTGATGAACGTCCCGCTGCTCTACTACCTGGGCATCGGCGAGAAGAAGGCGTGGGTCCGCAAGGCGACGCTCGCTGCGGTGTGCCTGACCATCCTGACTGTGCTGCTGACGCACAGCCGCGGCGCTTTCCTCTCGCTCTGCTTCACGGCGCTCTGGATCGCCTGGCGCTCCGGGAAGCTGTTCCGCGCGGTCTCGGTGCTGTTCCTGCTCGCGGCGCTGTTCCCCGTGGTCGCGCCTGATCACGTCCTGGAGCGCCTCGCGTCGATCGGCGACACCGGCGAGTCCTCGGCCAGCGCGCGCTTGACGGCGTGGGCGACGGCGTTCGAGATGATCAAGGACAACCCAATCTGGGGTGTCGGCATGCGGAACTTCCAGCCGAGCTATCCGACATACTCGGTCGTTCCGTTGGGGGAGGGCGCGAAGACCTACGTGGCTCATAACAGCTACTTCCAGATCTGGGCCGAGTCCGGGACGCTCGCGTTCTTCGTCTACATGGTGGTCTTGGCGTCGGTGTTCGTCACGCTCGGGTGGATCTACCGCCAGTGTCGGTATCGCCCTGACTTGGAGTGGGCCAGCAACTACGCGCGCATGATGGAGGCCACGACCGTGGGCTTCTCGATCGGCGCGTTCTTCCTCAACCGCGGCCACTTCGACCTCTTTTACCACTGGCTCGCGTTGGTCGCGGCCCTCAACCTGTGCGTGCGCGCGGCGCTGCGTCGCGCTCCCGACGCCGCCGCGGTCGCGGCGCGCGGCTCGGGTCCGTCGGGCGTCCAGGTGCGTGTCGCCGGGCTCGGTGGTGGGAGCGCCGCCTCTCCCGTGACGGAGGCGGGCGTGGGCGGGCGGTGCAGCCCGGGGGGGCGCTGATGGGTGGCATCAGCGGACTCGTATCGTTATCTC
>JAYYEE010000328.1:0-3242 GCA_036160175.1 Planctomycetota bacterium | reverse complement strand
CGCCGTCGTGGCCCCCCCTCAAGCACCGCGGCGGCTACCTCCTCACCCGCGGCCTCGGCGGAGTCGGCTCGCGGGTCGCCGAGTGGTTTGGGCGCACCGTCGAGGCCAAACTGATATTTGTCGGTGGACGGGCGGGCCCTGACCGAGGCCACTGGGACCACGTGCTGGCGTCCGACCCTGGCAGCTGGCACGCGCGCACGATCCGAAGCGTGCGCTTCTTGGAGTCGCTGGGCGCCGAGGTGTTGCTCGGCGCCGCCGACGTCGCCAACGTCGCTGAGATGTCGCGCGTCGTCGACGCAGCGCGCGAGCGGTTCGGCCCGATCCACGGCGTGTTCCATGCGGCTGGCGCCGTAGACGACCAGCTGATCGCCAATAAGGACCAGGCGGCGGTCGAGCGCGTCATGGCGCCGAAGGTTCAGGGCGCGCTCGTGCTCGACGAGCTGCTCGGGTCCGAGCCGACGGACTTCACCGTGCTGTTCTCCTCGACCAGCGCCATCTTGGGCCCGCCTGGTCAGG
Source organism: Planctomycetota bacterium (assembly GCA_036160175.1). Classification (GTDB taxonomy): domain Bacteria; phylum Planctomycetota; class UBA1135; order UBA1135; family UBA2386. The sequence continues at coordinate 2,726 of JAYYEE010000328.1, read as the reverse complement.
TCGACTACGTCGGCGCGAACGCCTTCCTCAACGCGCTGGCGCGGCGTCGTTGCAGCGAGGGCAAGGCGACGGTTGCGTTGCAGTGGGGCGTCTGGAACCGCGTGGGGATGACCGCCGCGGCCGCCGCCGCCGAACCCGCGGGCCGCCCCGAGCCCGTCCATAGCCCGTTGTTTGACGAGCTGGTCCGGGTGGGCGCGGATGAGACCGTGCTCAACGGCCGCCTTACTTGCGCGGAGCGCTGGGTTGTGGACGAGCACCGCACCGCGGGAGGGCACGCCGTGTTGCCAGGTACTGGCTACCTGGAGATGGCGGCCGAGGCGTTGGTTGCGCTCGGAGAAGATGGCCCCTTCGAGGTCCGCGACCTCTACTTCTTCCAGCCGTTGCATGTCGCCGATCACGGGGATTGCGCCGTTCGCGCGCGCCTCCGAGGCAGCGTGGAAGGGTATGAGCTGCAGATTGAGAGCCGCAGTGATGAAGGCGCTTGGCGGATGCACTCGCAGGCGAGGCTGCTGTTGCAGGCGATGACGCCTCTCGACGTCGTCGACGTCGGCGCGCTCGAGACGGCTTGCACGGATCACCGCGCCCCCGCCGCTGGTCTTGACTGGATCCGGTCGCCGCAAGAGGGGCACCTCACCTTCGGTCCGCGGTGGCGCGTCATTCGCGACGTCCGATACGGCGATGGTCAGGCCCTCGCGAGGATCGCGCTCGCCGAGGACTTTGTCGCAGAGACCGAGGACTACCGGCTGCACCCCGCCGCCCTCGACCTAGCCACAGGCTTCGCGATGGAGCTCATCGCCGGCTATGACCGCTCGCGTCTGTGGGTGCCGCTCACGTATCGCAGCGTCCGCGTCTTCGGGCGGCTGCCTGCCGATGTGCGCAGCTGCGTGACGAAGTGCGAGCGGGTCGACGCGGCCGGCGACATCTACAGCTTCGACGTCTCGATCTGCACGCCGACAGGCGAGGTCGTCGTCGCAGTCAACGGGTTCCAGATTAAGCGGCTGGGGCCTGATCAGAGCTTCCACCCGAGCATGGACGCTGCGAGTCAGGCGCGCGACGCGCGCGCCGGGACCGCTCCGTCGATGGCAGAGCGGGTGCTCGCCGCGAACGTCCAGAAGGGCATCTTGCCGTCCGAAGGGGTGGACGCGCTGGCGCGGCTGCTCTCCCGCGAGCTGCCGCCGGTCTGCGCGCTCACGTCGGTGCCGCTGCCGGGACTCGTCGCCGAGCTCGACGAGGTGCAGGCGCAGGCTCAGGCTCCTGGGGAGCGCTTCGCGCGGCCGGAGCTCGACACCGAGTTCGTCGCGCCGCGCGACGAGCTGGAGGCGACGCTGGTGCGATTCTGGGAAGAGCTGCTCGGGGTCGACACGATCGGGGTCCACGACGACTTCTTCGACCTCGGCGGGCACTCGCTCATCGCGGTGCGGCTGTTCGCCAAGATCAAGAAGACGTTCCGCATCGACTATCCCATGTCGGTGCTCTTCGAGGCTCCCACCGTCGATGCGTGCGCGCAGATGATGCGCGACGACGGCGTCGCGGTGCGAGGCGCGCCCACAGCAGCGGGTCGGGTCGAGCCCGCGTTGGCGAGCCGCTTCCAGCACTTGGTCAGCATGCACCCTAGCCAGCACGGGGGCGGCAGGCCGTTCTTCCTGGTCGCTGGGATGTTCGGCAACGTCCTGAACTTGCGACACCTAGCGCAGCTCGCGGGCGCAGATCGACCGTTCTACGGGCTGCAAGCCCGCGGGCTCTTCGGGGACATCGAGCCACACGACTCGTTCGAAGCCGCGGCTCACGACTACCTCAAGGAGCTGCGTTCGGTGCAGCCGCGCGGCCCTTACTTGCTCGGCGGCTTCTCTGGCGGCGGCCTGACCGCCTACGAGATGGCGAGGCAGCTGCGCGCCGATGGCGAGGACGTGGAGCGGCTCGTGTTGCTCGATACGCCGCTCCCGTGGAAGGGCGTCGTCGGTCGCGCCGATCGCTTGAGGATCCAGCGGCAGCGCCTCCGCGAGCAGGGCCCGGCATACCTCGCGCGTTGGTTCCGCAACCGGGTCGCTTGGGAGCTGAAGCGACTGCGCGCGCGCTTCGGCGCTGAGGAGAAGGTCGACGAGCCAGCGACCTTCCACTCGCGCGCCGTCGAGGTCGCGTTCCGAGCGGCGCTGGAGACGTATCAGGTTCACCCGGTCGACGTCCCGACTTGGCTGTTCCGTCCAGCGCTCGACCAGACCTACGATCTAGGTGGCGGCCGCTACGCCAACGCGGATCGAGAGCTGGTGTTGCCCGACAACGGGTGGACGCCGTTTGTCCCGGCGCTGACCGTGGTCGAGGCTCCTGGCGACCACGACACGATGGTGCTCGAGCCCAACGTCCGCGCGTTGGCGACCGCGTTACGCGAGGTCTTGGCCGGTCTCTGAGACCGGCGCCCTCGTCGCGGTGGCCGAGGCGCGCGGCTGTAGGAGCGGTCGGCGCCGCGGCGCCCCGGCGTTGGCGTGCGCCAGCGCCGCCGCAGGCTGTCCGCTGCGGTAGAAGCTCAGGCCGCCCGCGAGCGCGATCACGATCGCGGGCACCAGCGCGTTCACGAGGCTGTCGAGGACCGTCATGCTGAGGATGAGGCCGGCGCCGACGAGCTCCGGCGCGGAGCTACGCGAGGCGATCGCGCGCGCGGCTGGCAGCCAAGTGAACAGCTGCAAGCTGACGAGGCCGACGAGTCCAGTCGTCGCGATCGCGATAATCCA
>JAYYEE010000327.1:0-6166 GCA_036160175.1 Planctomycetota bacterium | reverse complement strand
AAAGCTCTTCTTGGTGACGGACGGCGTCCTTGACGTCGCCCTTGTGCTCCCAGACGGCCGCGTGCGCGAAGTTCTCGTCGTCACGCTTTGCCTCGCCGTCGACCTCGTGTTCCTCGCGGAAGTGGCCGCCGCACGACTCCTCGCGGGTCAACGCGTCGCGGCACATCAGCTCGCCGAACTCCAAGAAGTCCGCGACACGACCCGCCTTCTCAAGCGACTGGTTCAGGGTGTCGGCGGAGCCGAGCACCTTGACGTCCTTGTAGAACTCCTCGCGCATCACAGGGATGTCGCGCAGCGCCTGCTCGAGGCCGGCCTTGTTGCGCGCCATGCCGCACTGGCCCCAGATGACCTTGCCGAGCGAGCGGTGGAAGTCATCGACCGTGCGCTTGCCCTGGATGCCGAGCAGGCGTTGGGTGCGCTCCTTGACCTCGCCCTCGACCTTCTGGAACTCCGGGTGGCTCGCGTCGACCGCGCCGGGCTTCTGGCCTGCGAGGTAGCCGCCGATCGTGTAGGGCACGACGAAGTAGCCGTCGCACAGCCCCTGCATCAGCGCCGACGCGCCCAGACGGTTTGCGCCGTGGTCGCTGAAGTTGGCCTCCCCGCACACGAACATGCCCGGGATCGTCGACTGCAGGTCGTAGTCGACCCAGAGCCCGCCCATCGTGTAGTGCACGGCGGGGAAGATGCGCATCGGCTGCTTGTAGGGGTTCTCAGCCGTGATCTTCTGATACATGTGGAAGAGGTTGCCGTAGCGCGCCTTGATGGCGTCCTCTCCCAGTCGGTTGATCGAGTCACGGAAGTCGAGGTAGACGCCGAGGCCGGTGTCGCCGATGCCGCGGCCGTCGTCGCACACTTCCTTGGCCGCGCGCGACGCGATGTCCCGCGGGGCGAGGTTGCCGAAGCTCGGGTACTTGCGCTCGAGGTAGTAGTCGCGCTCGTCGTCGGGGATCTCATGCGCCGGGCGCTTGTCGCCCTGCTTCTTCGAGACCCAGACGCGGCCGTCATTGCGCAGCGACTCACTCATCAGCGTCAGCTTGGACTGGTGGTCGCCGCTGACCGGGATGCAGGTCGGGTGAATCTGCGTATAGCAGGGGTTCGCGAACCCCGCGCCGCGCCGGTGCGCGCGCCACGTCGCGGTCACGTTGCAGCCCTTGGCGTTGGTGCTGAGGTAGAACACGTTGCCGTAGCCGCCGGTCGCGAGGATCACGGCGTCGGCGGCGTGGCTTCGCACCTCACCCGTCGTCAGATCGCGCACCACGATGCCCTTAGCGTGACCGTCGACCTTGACGACGTCGAGCATCTCGGTGCGGCTGTACATCTTGACCGCGCCCAGGCCGATCTGACGCGACAGCGCCGCATAGGCGCCCAGCAGCAGCTGCTGGCCTGTCTGGCCGCGCGCGTAGAACGTGCGGCTGACCTGCGCGCCGCCGAACGAGCGGTTGTCGAGCAGGCCCGAGTAGTCGCGCGCGAACGGCACGCCCTGCGCGACGGCTTGGTCGATGATGTTCACGCTGCACTGCGCGAGGCGGTAGACGTTCGCCTCCCGGGCCCGGAAGTCACCGCCCTTGACGGTGTCGTAGAACAGACGCCAGACAGAGTCGCCGTCGTTGCGGTAGTTCTTGGCGGCGTTGATGCCCCCCTGCGCGGCGATCGAGTGGGCGCGGCGCGGGCTATCCTGGAAGCAGAAGCACTCGACCTGGTAGCCCAGCTCGGCGAGGGACGCGGCGGCAGAGGCCCCGGCGAGGCCCGAGCCGACGACGATGACCTTGTACTTGCGCTTGTTGGCCGGGTTGACGAGCTTGAGCTCGAACTTACGGGTGTCCCACTTGTCCTGGATCGGACCGTCGGGGATGCGGGAGTCGAGGTTCATCAGTTCACCTCCACGAGGCCGAGCTTCACGGAGAGCGCGAGCAGCATGTTGCCGCCAGCGATCGTCAGCGCGAGCAGGTAGGACAAGGACTTAATCATCGGGGTGTAGCGCTTGTGATGCAGGCCGAGCGTCTGGGCGAGGCTCTGCATACCGTGGCTCAGGTGCAGGAACAGCACGACCTGGAACGCGGCGTAGGCCGCGACAATCTCCCAGCTGGCGAAGCTCTTCGTGACCATCGCGTAGACGTTCTTGGCTGGCGCGCCGTCGACCGTGACCATCCGGTCGAACCCTGGCGTGATCGCCTCGACCTCGAACGTGAAGTGCGCGAGGTGGTAGATCAGGAACGCCAGCAACGACAAGCCGCTCAGCACCATCGAACGAGACGCCATGCTCGCCTGCACCGTGTTGGGGCGCTGGTAAGCGACCGGGCGCGCCGCGCTGTTCGCTCGAGACAGGCGGATCGCGGTGACCACGTGCAGCACGAACACTGCGAGCAGGCCGATGCGCGCGACCCAGAGCAGCGGGCCCAAGTCGTGCAGCCACTTCGCGTAGGCGTTGAGCTTGTCCGCACCTGCGAAGAGCTGCAGGTTACCAAGCAGGTGCATGACGACGAAGCCGAACAGCATCAGCCCGGTGACCGCCATGGTCACCTTGCCGCCGATCGACGAACGCCAGAATGAGGACAGCCAGGTCATGGGTGAAAAAACGATCCGCAACGCGCGGCGTGATTGCAACCTTGAGACGGGCGCGTCCTCAGGCGGAGCCGCTCCGCAGCGGCGTCTTGCCCATGGATACGAGCCCGCGGAGGGCGTCGGCCGCGCGCAGGTCTAGGGTATGGATGCGATCTGGCGGCAGCAGGAGCAAGCGCCCGTTCGAGGGATTTGGTGCGCTCGGAACGAACACGAGCGTGTGCTCGGTGCCATCGGGGCCGTCGGCCTTGCCGGTCACGAGACCGATTTCGAAGCCCTCGTCGACCCTGACAGCGACCACGGCTTCGAAGAAGCGGTCCTTCTCGGTGTCGTATCCCAAGACCTCTTTGAGCGACTGATAGAGGGTCCCGACCAGCGGCAGCCGCTCGAGCAATTTGTCTGCGGCGCGCCACAGCCAACGGCCCAGAAACGTCGTGACGAAGAGGCCGACGACGTAGACGACGAGCACCACCAGCACGAGCCCGAGGCCTGGGAAATACCAGCTGACCTCGTCGCGCCAACCCGCGGTGATCGTCGCCTCAAGATACGTGACGCCGAAGATGGTGCCGCCGATCGGAAGCAGCGCGACGACGCCGCCGACCAAGCACCGGGTGACATGACGCGTCGGCGAACTCATACCCGCGAGCATACGGGCCGGCGCAGCAGATCCACGCATGCAACCGCCGACCCGCTGGTCCTGGGTCAATCGCCGGCGTAGCGGCGGATGCACGCGGCCGCCACGGCGTCGCACGCGGCCGCGCCGTCGCCGTGGTTGCACGTCACGAGCACCGCGAACTGCGCGCTCGGAGCGAGCCACGCCACGCAGTACCAGAGCGTGTTGCTGCCGTTGTGGGTCAAGATCGGCCCCTCTGCCCAGCGCCGCTTGGTCACGACCCAACCGTGCGCATACGGCCCAGACTCCGGCGGCGTGTGCAGCTCAGACAACGCCGCCGACGTCAACAGCGCGTCACCACGGACCACGCCCAGGTGCATCGCGACGAACCTCGCCCAGTCGCTCAGGCTCGCGTGGACCGTGCCCGCAGGACCGAGCGAGGACGGGTTGTCGTGGAACATCGGCCGCGACGCTTCGCCGCGCCCGACGTGCCCCCAAGGCTGCGTGACCGCCTCTTTGGAGCCCGGCGGACCGAACCCCGCGCGCTTCATCCCGAGGGGATCAAAGAGCCGCTCGCGCAGCTGCTGCTGCCAGCTCGCGCCCGAAGCGCGCTCGCCCACCGCGCCCGCGACCATGTAGCCAGCGTTGGAGTAGAGGAAGCGCGCGCCTGGCTTCGCCGCGAGCGGCGCGCCTAGGAGCGCGCGCGCGACGTCGGTGCGCGCCTGCGTATCGGTGCCCTCGTACGAAAACAGCTCCATCCATAGCTTATGGGGCGGCCCCGCTGGCAGCCCTCCCCGGTGGCGCAGCAGGTGGACGAGCTGGACTTCGCGCGCCGAGGGATGCATCCCGTCGTGGAGACCAGGCAGCAGCTCTCCGAGATCAGACTCCCACGCGAGCTTGCCCTCGGCCACCAGCATCGCGAGCCAAGTCGCGGTCATCGCCTTGGTGCACGAGCCGAGGTGCCAGAGGTCCTCGTCCGTGACCAGCTCGGGCGCCCCACGCTTACGCATGCCGTCGACACCGAGGGCGCGCAGCTCGCCGTCGACCAGCACCGCGGCGCCGAGCGCTGGCACGTCATGCTTGCGGCGGAGCGGCGCCAAGAGCTCGCCCAAGCTATCCACCTGCTGAGCCGGAGCGGCGCAGGCCAACGCAGCGCAGGCGACCACGGCCCTCTTCAGCATGCAGACCAGCTTGGCGGATACGACGCCACACGGCCAGCGGTCCATGGCGCTAGCGGAGCGCAATCTCGACATGGTAGGCGCTGAGCACTCCTATCGAGACAGCGACGGCCAACGCAGACTGCGCGACGCGGCGCACGATCGCGGTCGCCGCGCCTGAGGGCGCGCTGCGTTCACGGTGGCTCACACGCCAACACCACGCCGCGACGATGCCGCCACAGCCGTAGGCCACGACATCCCACGGGTCAGACACGGCCCCCGGCGCCAACGCCGGCGCCGCCGGGCCTAGCACCTCGAAGCTAAGCGACCACAGCGCCCAGTGCCCGAGCCACTCACCGACCGTCGGCGCGCCGTCGTGCGCGCGTAGGCGGAGACCTCGCTGCAGCCACAGCGCGACGGGCAGCAGCACCGGCAGGCACAAGACGTCGCTGAGGTAGCAGTGCACGAACGACGTCGGGTCCGCGGTGCAAGGCTTCCACCAGACCGAGTTGCACGCATAGAGCGCCGCTGCGAGCAAGCACAGCGGCTCGCGCCAGTAGGCGAAGCGTCGACCGGTCATGGCGGCCACCATAGCCCGCCGGGACCCACGGCCCAACGCGGCCTTGTTCGCGCCACGCCCCCCGCCGGGCTAACCTGCAGGCGATGAAGCCCCGCGCGCTAGTCACCCGCCACGTCTATCCGGCAGCGATCCCGATCCTGCAGGAGCAGTGCGTCGTCGACTACCAAGACACCTACGAGGTCATGGACGAGGAGCGCCTAGCGCGCAAGCTGGCGCTCGCTGACGGCGTCGTCTGTCAGCTGACCGACCCGATGACGCGCGCGGTCATCGAGGCAGCGCCCAACCTCAAGGTGATCTCACAGGTCGCTGTCGGCCACGACAACATCGACGTCCGCGCGGCGACCGAGCGCGGCATCGTGGTGACCAACACGCCGGGCGTGCTGACCGAGGCGACGGCCGACCTCACGTTCGCGCTGCTGCTCGCAGCCGCGCGGCGGCTCCCGGAAGCAGAGCGCTACCTGCGAGACGGGCGATGGGAGCGCTGGGATGTCGACCTGCTGTGCGGCGGAGACGTGCACGGCCGCACGCTCGGGGTCGTCGGACTCGGACGCATCGGACAAGCAGTCGCGCGCCGAGCGATGGGATTTGGCATGCGCGTGCTCTACACCGGCCGCCGAGACGCACCGCCCGCCGTAGAGCGTGAACTCAACGCACGCCGAGTTCCGCTCAACACGCTGCTCAGCGAGAGCGACTTCGTCACGCTGCATGTCCCGCTGAGTGAAGAGACCCACCACATGATCTCCGTGGCGCAGCTGTGCGCGATGAAGCCACACGCGGTCCTGATCAACACGGCCCGGGGACCCGTCGTCGACGAGTGCGCCCTCGTCGCAGCGCTCGAGGAGGGCCTCCTCGGCGGCGCGGCGTTGGACGTCTTCGAACACGAGCCCGCCGTCCCGGACGCGCTCCTCGCGCTCGATAACGTGGTGCTCTTGCCGCACGTCGGCAGCGCAGTGACCAGCGTGCGTTCGCTGATGTGTGCGCTCGCGGCGCGCGACTGTGCGGCCGTCCTGAGCGGGCGCGAGGGCCCGCAGCACGTGGTGAACCCAGAGGTTCTGCGGTGATCGACCGCCGCGCGCTGCTGCGCTCCGTCTATGAGGGCGCGCTGAAGCATTTGCGCGCGCGGCTAGACGATGACATCCCCGCGCGGCTCAAGGAGCTCGTCGAGGGCCTCGGGACAGGCGGCCGCGTCCTGCTCGTCGCCTTCGGCAAGGCGTCGCGGCCGATGGCGACGCGCGCCCTCGAGACTCTGGCGGCCAT
>JAYYEE010000326.1:0-6391 GCA_036160175.1 Planctomycetota bacterium | reverse complement strand
ACCCTAGCCAGATCATGGACGAGATCGCGGCGCTGACGCCGACGTTCACGGGCGTCAACTACGACAAGCTCGAGAAGCTCGGCAGCATCCAGTGGCCGTGCAACGACCAGGCGCCGACCGGCACGCCCTACATGCACGAGCAAGAGTTCGTGCGCGGCAAGGGCAAGTTCTTCCTGACGGAGTTCCTCGCGACGCCCGAACGCACCAACAAGAAGTTCCCCCTGATCCTGACGACCGGCCGCATCCTGAGCCAGTACAACGTCGGCGCGCAGACGCGGCGGACGCACAACCAAGAGTGGCACGACGAGGACGTGCTGGAGCTGCACTCGCACGACGCCGAGACCCGCGGCATCGAGCACGGCGACCTGGTCTCGCTGCAGAGCCGAAAGGGCGACACCACGATGCGCGCGGTCGTGACCGACCGCATGCAGCCGGGCGTCGTCTACACGACGTTCCACCACCCGGAGTCGGGCGCCAACGTAGTCACGACCGACAACAGCGACTGGGCGACCAACTGCCCGGAGTACAAGGTCACGGCGGTGCAGGTCGCGCGCGTCGTCGCCGACAAGAGCGAGTGGCAGCAGCGCTACGAGGCCTTCTCCGATCGGCAGGAGGAGCTGGCCAAGCAGGCGTTCGCGAGCGACGGCGAGGAGCAGCCGCGATGAACGCCGACAAGCTGGTCACGATGGCGAACCAGATCGCCTCCTACTTCCAGAGCGAGCCGGACCGGCAGGAGGCCGTCGCCGGCACCGCCGGCCACATCAAGAAGTTCTGGGAGCCGCGCATGCGCCGCGAGCTGCTGGCCCGCTTCGACGAGCAGGGCCCCGACGGCATGCACGAGCTGGTGGTCGCAGCGCTGCAGGACAAGCGCGCCGAGCTGGAGCCTGCGGCGAGCGCGTAGGCCGCGGCTCTCAGCGCCCCGACCCGCCCAGTTCTAGCTCTTTCATGTGATGATTTATGGGCCACCTGCCAAACATGCAGACGTCTCGTGACAAGGACGCAGGATCGCCGGCGACCTGTCCGCGGTAGGCGGCTCCGATGCGGGTCGCAGCTGGTTATCCAATGACGCAGGCAGCGCTATCGCTATGAGCAGAATGAGCAAAGACGACGACCTTGACCCTTATCTGGATCAGCTCGGGCGACAGCTGCCTGGACTCCTCCGCGAGGACTGGATGGTGCTTCCCAAGCACTCAGTTCAGCAGGCCTGCATCGTCAGCTATGTGCTTGGCGCATCGACGGCCTTGATGATCGTTGGCTTCGCGCTCGACATTGCCGGCCTGCGGTGGACTTGGCCTGCCGTAGGCGCGAGCTTGATAGCGGCGCGCAAATACTGGCCATGGTGGCGTGGAGATCGTTACACAGAGCAGCTTCGTCAGGCGATGCGTGAGGGCGCGGCCTCACCCTCGGCAGGCGCCGACGACGCCGCCCCCCGCAGCTGATCGATGACAGGAGCGGTGCAGGCCTAATCGCTCGTGTTCCGGCGTACGTGCTTTGGCGTTTGGGGTGGTAGGGTGCAAGCCTACGCACGCCTCTGATTGGCTCCGTCGCCGCACATCCGCTAAGAAGATGAAGTACCTGCACACCATGGTCCGCGTCGCCGACCTCGACAAGTCGCTCGCGTTCTACTGCGACCACCTCGGCCTGACGGAGGTCCGGCGCAAGGACCACGAGAAGGGCCGCTTCACCCTCGTCTTCCTCGCTGCCCCCGGCGACGAGGACGCGCAGGTCGAGCTGACCTACAACTGGGACCCGGAGGACTACGGCGAGGGCCGCAACTTCGGCCATCTGGCGTACCAGGTCGACGACATCTACGCCGCGTGCCAGCGTTTGATGGACGCCGGCGTGACGATCAGCCGGCCGCCCCGAGACGGCCGCATGGCCTTCGTGCGGTCGCCAGACAACATCTCGATCGAGCTGCTGCAGCGCGGTGACCCCCTGGAGCCGGCCGAGCCCTGGGCATCGATGGAGAACACCGGGCGCTGGTGACGGCCGCGATCTAGCACGTCCGCAGTGCGCTGCTTTGGGCCGGGCTTCAGCGCTTCTGCTTACCGGCCCATACGATGTGCCGCTGCAGCTCCGGCGCCTGCCGCAGCGCCGCGAGCGTCGCGTAGCGCTTGGCGAGCGTCATCTCGTCGAAGGAGCGGTGCACCGCGCTGTGGCACAAGCGACAGAAGAACGCGCCCCGCTGCAACTCGTCCCGGTCGTAGGTGCGGCGGAAGAACGCGCGCCGGTGGACCTTGCGCGGGATCAGGTGGTGGAAGGTCAGCTCGCGGCTCGCGCCGCAAAGCTCACAGGTCTCCGGCGACGTCCGCGGCATGCCGCCGCAGTGTAGCCGCCGCCCGGCTACTTCTGCTCGCGCTGCTGCGCCTCCTGCCAGAACGGGTGCACGCCGACCGCGACCGCCCATCGCTGCCACGCGGCGGCGAGCTCGGCCGTGAGCGCGGGGCGCGCGGCGGCGAGGTCGTTGGTCTCGCAGCGGTCTGTCTGCAGGTCGTAGAGCTCCCACGTCGGAGCTTGCGGCATGCGCTTGCCCCAGACGGCCTTGTAGCGCCCGCGGCGAACGGCGCGGGCGGCCTGGTGCTCGAAGCACAGGGTGCGGTCGGCCAGCGCGTCGCCGGCGAACGTCGGGGCGAGGCTCACCCCGGTGGTGGGCTGGACCGCCGCCGCGCCGCGCGACGTCGGGTAGTCCGCGCCGGCCACCTCACACAGCGTCGGCATGAGGTCCATGACGTGCACGGGGTCGCGCACCCAGCGATCGGGCGCGGCGATCCCGTTGGGCCAGTGCGCGATCATCGGGACGGCGAGGCCGCCCTCGTGGGTGAAGTGCTTGTAGAGGCGAAAGGGCGTGTTGCCGAGGTTGGCCCAGGCGCTGCCGTAGGCGTGGTAGGTCCCGGGGCCGCCCATCTGCGCGAGCTCCTCGCCCGCGTGCAGCTTCGCGCCGCCGCGCCGCGACGGGCCGTCGAAGCCGAACGGGCCCCACTCGTAGCAGGCGCCGTTGTCGCTCAAGAACACGATCAGCGTGTCGTCGAGCTGGTCCGTCTCCCGCAGCTTCGCGACCAGCTCGCCGACGCCGCGGTCGACGTGCGAGACCATCGCGGCGAACACCGCCATGCGCCGCGCGAGGTCCTCGCGGCGCGCCGCGGGCAGGGTCGCCCACGCGGGGTTGCGCGCGCCGCCGTAGCCCGCAGTCAGCAGGTCTTCGTCGACCGGCACGATCGCGCGCTCCGTCAACGTCCAACCGTCGGTCGCGAGCCCTGAAGCGAGCATCCGCGCGTAGCGCGCCGATCGGAGCGTGTCCCAGCCGGCCCGGTAGGTCTCCACGAGCGCGTCGACGCTGGCTTTCGGCGCCTGCACCGGGAAGTGGGGCGCGCCGTGCGCGAGGTAGAGGAACCACGGCTGCTCGGGGCGCTGCTCCGCTTGGTCCAAGAACGCGAGCGCTTGGTCGGAGAAGACGTCGGTCGCGTAGAAGCGCTCGTCGCCGTCTGCGTCGGCGCGGGCCTCGATCGCGCGGCCTCTCGGGAGCCGCTCATAGCGCCGCGGCTCCCACTGGTCTTGTTCGTAGCCAGCGCGAAAGCCATAGAACTCGTCGAAGCCGCGCTCGATCGGGCCGGTCTGTTCGCCGACGTGCCACTTGCCGACCATGAACGTCTGGTAGCCGTTGCCCTTCAAGACCTCCGCGAGCGTGACGCAGCGGTCGGTGAGCCGCCCCAGATAGGCCGGGCCGCGCTTCTTGTGCGGCGTCTTCCTGGTGAACGAGCCGATCCCCGCGAGGTGGGGGTGCAGCCCCGTGAGCAGCGAGGCCCGCGTTGGACCACAGCGTGCCGAGGTGTAGGCCTGCGTGTATCGCAGCCCGTTCGCGGCGAGCGCGTCGAGGTTCGGGGTCGGGATCTCGGCGCCGTAGCAGCCGAGGTCGGAGTAGCCGAGGTCGTCGGCGAGGATCAACAGCACGTTCGGCGCGCGCGGCGTTCGTTCGACCCCGGCTTGCTGGCCGCGCGCGGTCGACAAGAGCGACAGCCCGAGCGCGCATGCGGCGAGCAGGCGTCGCGCGCGCGCCTGTCGCTGCCCGAGCCAGCTCACGCCGGTCGGTCGCTCGGTGGGCGCGGGGAGTTCGGTTGGCGTGCTGCGGTGCATGGACGAGGATGGTAACGGTTGGAGCGGTGGCTGCGCTCCATCCGGGTCTGGCCCTGTGAGGGCGCGTCGCCGCAGCGCATGCACCCGCTCACCGCGTCGGGCTCGGCGCGATGGTCGCTGCCGTGACCTAAAGGATGTCCGCGGTAACGTCCCCTGACCGCGGCTGGCCGTCGATGCGCGCGGGAGGAGTATTGTCGCCGGGCTTCGCCGCCGGCGTCGTCGCCGACGTCTACTTGCTGTGGCGCAGCCAGGCCAGGGGACGACGCTGACCGCGCTGAGGCGCTAGGGCTGCACGGTGACGGCGAGGCCCGCGCTGCTGGCGAACCACTGGCTGCCGCACGCGTCGAGCCAGATTGCCTGGCCGAACAGCTGTAGTCCGCTCAGCGCGGGGTCATTGGGGAGCGAGAGCGCGTGCGCGCTCTCGCCGAACGCGTCGCTGAAGATCGTCGGCGTCGACGCCGTGGCCGGGTCGACCAGGACCTCGACGCCGAGCGCCGCGAACTGCGCCTGGCCGAGCGAGAGCGCGAGCACCCCGACCGTGTGCGGCTGCGCGTTGAGCATCGCGAAGCCGAACTGTTGGTTGCCGACGAAGGGCTCCGAGTTCGCCCGCAGCGTCGGCGCGCCGCTGCACCCGAGCGACGCGGCCCCGTAGCTGGCCGGGGCCTCGGCGCCGTTGAGCACGCCGTCCTGGTCGCGGTCGCGCGCCAAGCGCTCTCCCGCGCCAGGCGTCACGCCGAGGACCTGCAGGGACGCGAGGCCGCTGCTGGCCTTCTGCGCGATTGCCGCGGTCGTGAACGGCCCCGCGCCGGGCACGTCCGTGAGGTAGACGCCCGCCTGCGGGTTGTAGAGCAGGCCCATCGCGACGCCGTCGACGGCGCCGCGTCCGATCAGGTCGACGTCGCCCGCGAGCGCGCGCGCCTCCAGCAGCGCGATGTCCTGAGCCAGCGCTGGGTCGGAGACGGTCGCTTGGTCGACGACGCGCTCGTAGCCGACGAGCGGCGCCGTGCCCGTATCGAGCGCGTGCAGGTAGACGACGATGTCGTCCATGTCCTGCGCAGGCCAGGAGTTGAACACCGGGCGACTGAGGAAGCTCGTCAGCGTGTCGGTCGAGCCGGTGTGGGTGAAGCCGAAGCCGCTCTTCTGCGGGCCGGGTGCATTCACGAAGCCGGTCTTGCGATACATGTTGCGCAGCTGCGCGACCTTCATCTGCTGCTCGGTCTGAAGGATCGAGCCGGCGACGATGAAGCCGTTGGTCCCTGTCGGGAGCGTGTGGCAGATGTTGCAGTTGATCGTGCCGAGCACCGATCCTGACGACACCGGGGCGTGGTAGGCCTGAAAGCCCTGGGCTTCGTTGGCTCCTGCCGGCGTGGTGCGCAGCGAGCGGTCGAGCAGCTGGTTGGGGTTCGGCGGGAACCTGATCTCGGTGGCGAAGTCGGCGTAGCTGGCCATGTCTTGGCTGGACAGCACGCTGCTGCCCATCAGCTTGTCAAACACGCCGTTGAACGCGTGGAAGTCTGCTTTGTCGCCGCGCCAGTGCAGCACGCCGACGTCCTTCAGCCCGCGCAGTGTCTGCGTCGTCAGGGGGCCCTTCATCGGATGGAACGGCTGGATGCCGAAGCTGAACGGGAACGGCTGCTGCGGGGCGACCTCGATCGTGCCGCCGGGGTCGCCCAGGTCCCAGGCGATGCCGTCGGTGTCGCCGTCGATGTGGCAGGACGCGCACGACATCGTGCCGTTGCCGCTGAGCTTGCTGTCGTAGAGGAACTTGCGGCCCTCTCGCATCGCCGCGGGCATTGGGTCGACCGTCGCGATCGGCTGCTCGTTAACGAGGAGCGCTTGCTGGATGTCGACGACCCCGAGCGTGTTCGAGAGCGCGTTGACGACATACAGGTGCGAGCCGCTCGGGTGCAGCGCGAGCCCGCGCGGCCCGCGCTTGTTGCGGGTGTCGACGACCGCGCCCGGCGTCACGCCGACCTCGATCCGGCTGACGACCGCGCCGGTGGTGGCGTCGAGCACGCCGATCCGATCCGTGCCGTGCGCGGCGACGTAGACGCGCTCGGCGGCGCCGTCGACGGCGACGCCGAAGGGCTCGGCGAGCGCCGTCGCGAGCGCGGCGGGGTTGGGCAGCACCGTGTAGTCGACGCCGGGGTTGAGGTCGATCGGCGTGATCGTGGCGACGGGCCCGGTGGTGATCCGGGTCACGCGGCTGTCGATCGCGGGGCCGCGCAGCGCGGGCTCGAAGCGAACGAGGTTGCGCGCC
>JAYYEE010000325.1:0-10387 GCA_036160175.1 Planctomycetota bacterium | reverse complement strand
GCACGACCGCGACGCACGCGGCGATCTACGGGCACCCGCACATCTGCGCGATGGCGGACGAGCTTCGCGTCAGCCCGTTCTTCACCTCTGGAGTAGCCACCTTCACGGTCAGCGGCGAGAACCAGTATGAGCGCCGCATCGCCTCGGACCGGATCTTCGACGCGATCACAATCTACCCGCCGCGCGCGCCCGACCCGGAAGGCAAGGTGCTCATCGCCTACAACGGCACGCCCGACGTGCCCAAGGCGGCCGAAGACGTGCGCGCCAACGGCCTCAAGGTCGCCATCCCGAACGCGGAGGACGCGCGCAACCTCGTTGACGCGCTGCAGCAGTACTACCCGTCGGTGAAGATCATCCACGTCCGACGCAGCGACTGGGTCGCGCAGTTCGCGTCCCTCAACCGCGCGACGAAGACCGGGGTATGGCACACGCGCGATCACGCGTCCCCGGCGACTGCGGACGAGAGCAAGATGACGCTGCCGCTGAAGCCGTTCGAGGCCTACGTCGATATGGCCGTCGAGGTCGAGCGACACCTGCTCTCGCTGCGCGGTTCGCACGCCGTACACGAGGTCAGCTACGAAGCGCCCGTCAACGGCGGCGACCCGCGCTGGGTACACCCCGTCTTCGAGTTCCTCGGCGTCGACGCCATGGACCCCTCATGGATGCGGCTCACCAAGACGGCGCCGCCGCTCGAAGACTACGTCGCCAACGTCGCCGAGCTGCGCGCGCTGCTGGCGGAGCGGGCCCCCGATCGCGGCTGACCCGCTGTCCGAGGCGCTGCGCCAGCGCGGGTCAGCGGAACACGACCTCGAGCGCGTCGACGGCGACCACGTCGCCCGCAGACGCTGCCGACCTCGTGCCGGTCACGCGCACGACCAGCGTGTGGCTGCCGTTCGGGAGCCCCTCCGCTTCGAACATCACCTGCTGGTCGAGCCGCTCAGCCGCGTACTGGTCAAACGAGACCCCCTCGCCGCCGTCTAGACGGATCGACGCGATGCCGCACTCCGGTCCGCGAGGGCCGATCAGCCGGCAGCCAGTCCCCTCGAACGAGATCTCCATCTCATCACCGGCGACCGCCGACACCGTCACCGTGTTGTTGACCGGCGCGCCGCCCCAGACGCGCTTCCACGCCCCGCGCCGGATCCACGGGTCGCGCTTCTCGTCGTAGACCTCCATGCGCGTGGTCGGGGACCACGTCACGCCGCCGTCGCGGGACCGCCAGAAGCCGTCGAAGCTGCCGACGAACATGGTCTGGTCCTTCGCGAACTCAGACGAGAGCGCGATCGAGAAGCCCTGATCGATCGGGCTCCCAGGCGCGGTCACGCGCTGCCACGACCGCCCGCGGTCCACGGAGCGGAACAGCCCCCCGCCGCTGGTGAGCAGGAAGATCGTGTTGTCTTCGACGAACGTCGGCGACAGCTGCATCGCCGACGGCTGGAAGCCCTCGAGGCCCTCGTTGCGGAGCGCCCACCTCGCCCCGCGCTCGGAGCCCACGACGAAGCCGCGGTACTTCGCGATGCCGTAGAGCTCACCGGTCTCGGCGAAGTCCGCCGCGACGCAGAGACCGTCTGCGTGGAACGTGCCCTTGAAGATCGGGCCGACCCAGGTCGCGCCGCCGTCCTCAGAGCGGTAGACGTGGGCGCCCCCGACGAACACGGTCTGGTCGTTGTCGAAATCAGGCGACACCGCGATCGTCGTCGCCCACGACGTGACCACGCCCTGGTTCTCCCACGACTTCCCGAGGTCGTCTGACCGCACGAACATGCCGCGCGTGCCGATCGCGAACAGCCGCTGGTCGCGGGGATAGCCGGGCATGAAGGTGATCGCGCGGGTCGTGTAGCCGTCGCGCGGCTCCCCGTCGTAGGCGTCAAACTGGACCTTCTGCCACGTCTTGCCGGCGTCCTCGCTCCTGCGGACGCCCTTGTACATCCCCAACATCACCAGCCGGCTCGTCGCGAAGTCAGGCGCAGGCGCGATGTCGTAGACGCTGCCCGCGTCCATCCCGGTGAAGCGGACGTCCCAGCTGTCCGCCGCGTCTTCGGTGACCAACAGGTGCATGCCGTAACCGCACGCGAAGACGTGCGCGTCTTCGCCAAAGGTCGGCGACGTGTTGACGATGCGACCGATGCGCGGCGGGTTGACGTTGCTCTCACGCCACGTCGTGCCGCCGTCATTGGAGACGTTGAGCCCCTCGAACGTGCCGCTGAGCACCGTCTTGTCGCGCGGCCAGCTCGGCGAGAGCGCGAGCGAGGTGTAGTGGTTATCTGTCTGCGTCGTCTTGTTGACGCGGAGGGCCGTGTGCGTCCAGCCGCGGCCGCCGTCCATCGAGCAGAAGACGCCGTCGTCCCGCGTGCAACAGAAGAGCTCGGCGCTCGTCGTGCCGCGCGCAGCGCGTACCTCGTTGACCCGCAGGTCGCTGAGCCCCACGGAGCAGCGCTGGAACGTCTCTCCGGCGTCCTCAGAGACGCAGACCCCCTCGCCCCAGGTCGAGACCCAGATGGTCCGATCCGTGCTGTAGTTCGGCGAGAGCTCGACGTGGGTGACGGGGGCCGGCGCCTTCGTGGCGGTCCAGGTCGCGCCCCCATCCCGGCTGATCATCAGCTGCGCGTCCGAGAGGGCGACGAACAGCGTCTCGTCCTGCTCATACTCCGGCGAGACGGCGATCGCCTCGATGTGACCGCGCTCTGGCTTGAAGAGGTGCCGGTTGGTCGCGCCGCCGTCGTTGGACGCGAACAGGTCGCTGCCGGTCGCGAAGAACACAGCGCGCACGCCGTCCGACGCGACGGGCGGCGCCGCCAAGAAGCGGAGGCGCTTGCTGCAGACAGGGTCACCCCACGTCTTGCCGTGGTCCTCGGAGACCTGCAGCCCGCCGTCCTCGGTGATCACGTAGGTGACGCCCGACTCAGTCCAGTCTGACGCCAGCACGATCTCGCGGAACACCTGACCGCGGATTCCGCTCCGCGTGGGCTTCCAGGTGTAGCCGCCATCCGCGCTCACGAGGAACAGGTTGATGGTCCCCGGTGACGCCACGAACATCCGCGGGTCTTCCGGGTAGTCCGGGGCGAACGCGACGGCCGAGATGATGTCGTGCGGGTGGTGCGGCGCCGGCGCAGCCGGGCCGGCGGCGAACGACGCGATCCACCCGATAATCCAACTCAGCGATTCAAACATGACTTTCCTTTCGACGCGGTCGACGGAGACGTCGCTGCTCAGCGGCCCTTGCGGCGAGCGCCGAGCCTGAGCACGTTCAACAGCCTGCGGCCGATCTTGGAGTCGGCGCGGCCCTGCAGGTCCGCCTCCCGGCGCTTGCTCGCGGCGAGCTCGCTGTTGAGGCGCGCGACCTGGGCCCGCAGCGCTTCGGCGTCAGCGCCAGACGCCGCCGACTGTGCGGCGAGCCGGGCGACGCGATCCGCTCGGGACTCCGTCGCCATGGGGTTGCCGTCGATGTAGCTCTGGTAGACGTCCACGCTGCGCTGGGCGATCTTGACGTCTGTGAGGCGGTCCTCCACCTCAGCGCGCGCGTTGCGACCGCACGCGTCAGCCAGCGCGTCGTCCTCGATCATCTCCTTCAGCGCCTCGACGAACGAGTCGGGGTCGCCGTTCTTGGCGAGCAGGCCGTTCTCCCGGTGCCGGATCAGCTCGGGCATGCCGCCGCAGTCGGACGACACGATCGCGCGTCCGGCGGTCATCGCCTCGATGCACGAGTAGGGGCAGTTCTCCCAGAGGCTCGGGATCAAGAAGATGTGCGCGGCCTTGAGGCACGCTCGCACGGTCGGCAGGTCTAGCTGACCGAGGTAGAAGAAGCGGTCCTGCAGGCCGTTGTCCTTCACCCAGGGCAGGATGCGGTTCTCCATCCAACCGAAGAGATCCCGGCCACCGAACACGAACGCGATGTCCGGATACTCCTTCAGCGTGCGCTCGACCATCTCCTTGAGGATGTGGACGCCCTTGCGCTCCTCCATCCGGTTAGCGAAGAAGATCAGCTTCTTGTCCTTCGGGATCCCGAACTTCTCATAGATGTCGATGCCGTCATCACGATCGAACATCTCGACGTCGATCCCGTTGGGGATGACGTGGATCGGCTTCTGCTCGCCCATCTTCGTCGCCACCTCGTCGGCGAGGAAGCTGCTGCAGGACGTCAAGACCTCTGCCTGGTTGATGCCGAGCTGCTCAACAAACGAGCACACCTCGCGGTCGATCCGCGGCGTGTCGTAGATGTTCATGATCAGGCGCGCCGGCGAGTGGAACTTGATGGCCGTCGGCACCTGCAGCAGGGTGCTCGTCATCAGCGAATCTGCGCCGCACTCCGGCGCCTCGATGAAATCGAACGGGGCCTTCTCGTGCTCGTGCACGAACGCTTCGAACGCGCCGTAGCTCGTCTTCAGGCGGTTCTCAGACCACCACGCGCGCCGCTGCCGCAAGCTCTCCAGCGCCCCGTGGAACCACCCCTCGCGCTTGATGCGCGTGATCTTCAGTCCGTCACGCTCCGTGTGCGTGAGGCCGTTCTCCGTCGCGCCCGCGAACACGTGCACGTCGTGGCCAAGCTTCGCCAGGGCCCGTGACTGATAGTACGAGTAGGTGCCGATGCCGCCGAAGCCGGTCTCAGGCGGGTATTCGTAGCTGAAGACTGCGATGCGCATGCGGGTCTCCGGGGGTTAGCGGTCTGCGAGCGACTGTTGCCAACGCCACGCGTCCGCCATGGACTGCAGCAGCGGCAGCTCCGCGCGCCAGCCGAGCACGCGCGACGCCTTCTCGGTGTCTGCGTAGGCCTCGACGACGTCGCCGGGGCGACGCTCCGTGAAGTCCCACTCGAGCGGCGCGCCGGTCGCCTCCTTGAACGCCTCAAGCACCTCGACGACCGTCGAGCCAGTGCCCGTGCCGAGGTTGTAGACCTCGAGCGGCTCCTCAGCTTTCCCTGCCAGGAGCCGATCCATCGCCAGAATGTGCGCCTTGGCGACGTCGACGACGTGGATGTAGTCGCGAATGCAGGTGCCGTCGCGCGTCGGGTAGTCGTTGCCGAACACCTTGAGCGCGCCGCGCAGGCCGGCCGCGCTCTGGGTGATGAACGGGATCAGGTTCTGCGGGACGCCGAGCGGCAGCTCACCGATGTTGGCGCTCGGGTGCGCTCCGACCGGGTTGAAGTAGCGCAGCGCAATCGCCTGGAACCCGTGCGCGCTGGCGCCGTCGCGCAGCATCTCCTCCCCGACCTGCTTGGTGTTCCCGTACGGAGACTCTGCCGGCTTGACGGGCGCGTCCTCGCGGATCGGGAGCTCATCTGCTTGCCCGTAGACGGTGCACGACGAGCGGAAGATGAAGGCGCAGCGCGGCTTCGCCTTAACGAACTCGAGCAGGTTGACGAGCGAGCCGAGGTTGTTGTGGTAGTAGTCGAGCGGTTTCTCGACCGACTCGCCTACCGCCTTGAACGCCGCGAAGTGGATGATGCCGTCGAGGTCTTGGTGCTCCGACAGAAAGGCCGCGGTCGCGCTGCGGTCGGCGAGGTCTACTTCGATCCACGTTGGCCGGCTCCCTGTGATCGCCTCGATGCCGTCGAGCACCTCCGCGCTCGTGTTCGCGAGGTTGTCGGCGATCACGACCTCGTGACCCAGCTCCATCAGCGCGACCGCTGTGTGTGAGCCGATGTAGCCGAGACCGCCGGTTACCAGGACCTTGCTCATGACGCTCGCGCCTTACTTGCGCACGTATCCTTCGAAGTCGCGGTGCTCTTGCTTGTAGAGGACGTCGTCGGGCAGCTGCTTGAACGCCTCGTAGGTGATCTTCAGGCCCTCTTCGCGCGAGACCTTCGGCTCCCAGCCGAGGATCTCCTTGGCCTTGGTGATGTCCGGGCGACGCTGGGTCGGGTCGTCCTTGGGCAGGTCTTTGTAGATGACCTTCTGCGACGTCCCGGTGAGCTTGATGATCTCCTCCGCGAAGTCCCGAATGGTGATCTCCGAGGGGTTGCCGATGTTGACCGGGTGCGGGTAGTCGCTGTGCAGCAGGCGGTAGATGCCTTCGACGAGGTCGTCGACGAAGCAGAACGAACGCGTCTGGCTGCCGTCACCGAACACCGTCAGGTCCTCGCCCCGCAGCGCTTGGCCGATGAACGCCGGCAGTACGCGGCCGTCGTTGAGCCGCATCCGCGGGCCATAGGTGTTGAAGATGCGGATGATCCGCGTCTCCAGGCCGTGGTAGGTGTGGTAGGCCATCGTGATGGCCTCCTGGAAGCGCTTCGCCTCATCGTAGACGCCGCGCGGCCCGACCGGATTGACGTTGCCCCAGTACTCCTCGGTCTGCGGGTGCACGGTCGGATCGCCGTAGACCTCTGACGTCGAGGCGACCAGGATCCGCGCGCCCTTCTCCTTGGCGAGACCGAGGCAGTTGTGCGTCCCGAGCGAGCCGACCTTGAGCGTCTGGATCGGGATCTTCAGGTAGTCGATCGGGCTCGCTGGCGACGCGAAGTGCAGGATGTAGTCCAGCGGCCCCGCGACGTGGATGTAGTCGCTGACGTCCTGGTTGTAGAACGTGAACTCAGCCTTGGGGAACAGGTGCTCCAGGTTGCGGAGGTCACCCGTGATCAGGTTGTCCATCCCGACCACTTCGTAGCCTTCCCGGATGAAGCGATCGCAGAGGTGGGAGCCGAGGAAGCCCGCGGCGCCGGTGATCAGAATGCGTGGCATGTTCGTTGTTGTAGGGCTGGGGAGCCTAGCGGTCGGGGGACGCGTCCGCGACACCGATGCCAGCGTAGTGGAAACCGATGCCAGCGAGCTCCGAGCCAGTGTAGATGTTGCGTCCGTCGAAGATCGCCGCGCCCCTCATCCGCGACTTGACGCGGCCCCAGTCCGGCACGCGGAACTCACGCCACTCCGTGACCAGCAGTAGGCCGTCGGCGTCCTTAAGGGCGCCGTAGGCGTCCTCGGAGTAGCTGATCTTGTCCCCGATCATGTGCTTGGCCTCGTCCATGGCGACGGGGTCGTATGCGGTGACGGTCGCGCCAGCCGCCAGCAACTGTTCGCACAGCACCAGCGCAGGCGCTTCACGCATGTCGTCGGTCTCAGGCTTGAAGCTCAGACCCCACATCGCAAAGTGCCGCCCCTTCAGGTCGCCGTAGTGTGCCTTGACCTTGTTGAACAGGACCGCCTTTTGGTCCTCGTTGACGTCCTCGACCGACTGCAAGATGCGCAGCGCATAGCCGCTCTGCGCGCCGGTGCGGACGAGGGCCTTGACGTCCTTCGGGAAGCAGCTGCCGCCGTAGCCGATGCCTGGGTAGATGAAGCGGTTGCCGATCCGCGGGTCGCTGCCGATGCCCTTGCGCACCGCGTTGACGTCGGCGCCGAGCAGCTCGCAGAGGTTGGCGATGTCGTTCATGAACGAGATCTTGGTCGCCAGCATCGCGTTGGCCGCGTACTTGGTCATCTCCGCCGACGGCACGTCCATGAAGTAGACCGGGTGGCCGTTGAGCGTGAAGGGCTTGTAGATCCGCGCCATCACGTCTTGCGCGCGATCGCTCGACACGCCGCAGACGATCCGGTCCGGCTTCATAAAGTCCTCGATCGCCGCGCCCTCCTTTAGGAACTCCGGGTTGCTCGCGACGTCAAAGGGCAGGTCTGAGCCGCGCGCCGCCAGCGCCGCGGTGAGCTGCTTGCGCACCTTCTCAGCGGTGCCGACCGGGACTGTGCTCTTGGTGATGACGACCAGGTAGTCGTCCATCTTCTCGCCGATCTCCTTGGCGACCGCGAGCACGTATTGCAGGTCCGCGCTGCCGTCTTCGCCGGGAGGCGTGCCCACCGCGATGAACGCAGCCTCCGCGCCGGCGATGGCCTCGCTCAGGTTCGTAGTGAACGTAAGTCGGCCCGCCTTGGTGTTGCGCTCGACGATGTCCTCGAGCCCAGGCTCGTAGATAGGGAGGACACCCTCGTGCAAGTTGGCGATCTTCTGTGCGTCGACGTCGACGCACGTGACCTCCATACCTACATCCGCGAGGCAAGATCCAGTGACGAGGCCAACGTAGCCGGTACCGACAACGGCAATCTTCATGGAAGGACGTGTAGTTCTGGGGCGAGCGGCCTCAGCGAGAGTCCGCCAACGCTACTGATCGGCAACATGGGCACAGCGTCCGAAGCGCGTTCTGCAATTACCGAAGACAAGGGCTTGAGCGGACAAAGCCCGATGTCGCCGACGGTTGCCAGAGTGTCTTGTAACACCTGATCGGTTCCGCGTCCGCGCCGCGCGCCCAGTGCACGGATCTTGGTCACCTGAATCCCTCGGGCGCCTGGTGGACCGGTCGCGGCGCAGGGTTAGCCTCTGGGACGTGACTGCTACCGACCAACAACAGATCGAGGCGCTGGCGCCGTTCGGCTACGACCCCACCATGCAAGCCGCCTGGCAACGTGGCGTCGCCGACGGCACGTTCGCCGCCGCCAACAACGTCGTCGACGCGGCCCTTGAGGCGCCGCCAGCGGGCGCGATCGCCGACATGCCTGCGTCCGGTACGGCCGAACACGAAGAGCTGCGCCAGCTCGGTGCCGAGTCCATCGCGCGCGGGGAGCTCGGCGTCTGCGTCTTGAACGGCGGCATGGCCACGCGGTTCGGTGGCGTCGTAAAGGGCGTCGTCCCGGTGCGCGAGGGCCGCTCGTTCCTCGGCCTCGCCGTCGACAACGCCCAGCAGCTCGCGGCGGCGGCCGGCGCGCGCGTCCCGATCATGCTGATGAACAGCTACGCGACGGACGCCGCGACCCGCGCCCACTTCGCCGAGCACGACCACTTCGGCGCGGACGCCGCGGACATCGAGCACTTCACGCAGTTCGTGCAGCTGCGGATGACCGAGACCGGCGACCTGTTCCGCAAAGACGACGGCAGCCTGTCGCCCTACGGCCCCGGCCACGGCGACTTCGCCGCCGCGCTGCGCGCGTCCGGCTGCCTCGACCGATTCCTCGAGACTGGCGGCAAGTACATCTTCGTGCGCAACGTGGACAACCTCGGCGCGGTCGCCGACCCCGCGGTCTTGGGGCATCACATCCGCAGCGGTCAGGAGACGACGTGCGAGCTGGCGCCGAAGTGGGACGGCGACGTCGGCGGCGCCCCGTATCTTTACAAAGGCCGGGTGCAGCTGGTCGAGCAGATCCGCTACCCAGCGGGCTTCGACGCAAGCGTCGTCGACGTGTTCAACTGCAACACCATGACGTTCACCGCCACGTCGCTCGAGCGCGAGGTCGAGCTGGGCCGCTACTTCGTCCAAAAGAACGCCGACGGCCGCACCGCGGTGCAGATCGAGCACCTCATCGGGGAGCTGACGGCGCACCTCTCGACCAACTGGCTGAAGGTCTCGCGCGAGGGCGCCGACTCGCGGTTCTTGCCGATCAAGAAGCCTGACGAGCTGCAGACCCTGCGGCCTGCCATCGACGCGCTCTACGGCGCTTAAGGCGACACCTCGGCATGCAGCAAGAGGTCCGCAGCATCCCGCCGGCGCCACGCCGAGTGCGCCTGCGCCCGCTGCTCGCCCACCGATGGCCGCTGCTCGCGGCGGCGCTGCCGATGGTCGTGCTCGGCGGCCTGATCGCCTGGGCCATGTTCCTGCAGTCCGGCGGGAAGTTCTCGCTCGGGCCGCAGCTCGACGCCGGCCCGACGCGGGTCGCAGACGGCACGATCACGCGCGTGCTCGACTCGGTCGAGTTCGACGGGATCGCTTGGAACGACGTGCGCTACGAGTTCGTCTATGAAGGCACCAGGCTCTACGGCGGCAGCTTCGCCGCCGCTGGCCGCTACGCGGTCGGCGACGCCGCCGAGATCCAGGTGCTCGAGCAGGACCCGAACGTCAACCGCGTCGTCGGCGGCACCCTGCATATTGACCGTCGCTGGCTCTACGCGCAGTTCTGGATCGCGGTGCTAGTGACCCCGGGCGCGCTGATCCTCCTCGGCTGGCTCGCCGGCGTCATGCAGCTCCGACAAGTCCTCGCGCACGGCGACGTCTCGGTCGGCGAGGTGGTCGACGTGGAGCCAGTGCGGTTTGTCTTGCCCGAGACGCTTCGCGTGACCTACGAGTTCCGTGACCACCGCGCGCGGCTGCGCCACAATCGTCACTGGGTGCGCGCCCGCGGCGCGCTCGGCGCGCGCTTGCGGAGCTGGAGCAAGGACGCGCGCGCCGAGTCGCTGCCGGTCCTCCATGACCGGCGCGTGCCGCACTGGAACCGCATCCTGCTGCCCGAGGACTTCCTCGCGCAGACCGACGACGACCCCGACCTCAAGGACCTCCTCGCCAGTGACTGAGACGCCGCTGGACGTGACCTCGCTGCTGGGCCCCGAAGGCCCCATCGCGCGCCGCCTCGAGGACTTCGAGGCGCGGCCGCAGCAGCTCGCGCTGAGCCTCGCGGTCGAGCGCGCGCTTAAGCACGGC
>JAYYEE010000324.1:0-5861 GCA_036160175.1 Planctomycetota bacterium | reverse complement strand
GTAGATGAGCCGTGCGACGGGCCTGCGGCGGCGCGCGCGTTTGGATACGATATGGCTCGCTGCGGCGAGGC
The DNA here is from genome assembly GCA_036160175.1 of Planctomycetota bacterium. Classification (GTDB taxonomy): domain Bacteria; phylum Planctomycetota; class UBA1135; order UBA1135; family UBA2386. The sequence continues at coordinate 5,790 of JAYYEE010000324.1, read as the reverse complement.
CCGAGGACCCTTGGGTGGGCCGCGGCTCAACCCTGACTTTCTCCGTCTCAGACCTGGCGCACTGCCACGCAATTCCATGACTAGACAACTTTCCCTCGCAGCCCTCACCGCGGCTGCCCTGGTCTCGCCTCTCGCGGCGCAGATCGGCTCCCAGACGTTCAAGATCGAGACCGAAACGGTCACCGGCAACAACCTGCAGCTTGGCGTCGCTTACGACGAGCTCTCTGGCCTGATCTACACGACGGCCTCGGGCTTCCCGACCAACACGCCGCCGCACCAGATCTACGTCTTCGACCAGACGGGCGCGCAGATCGCGCAGTTTGACCAGCCGGCGGCGTCCAACGCCACGACCTGGGGCTACCGCGACGGCGCCTCGAACCTCATCGGGCAGCTGTTCTTCGGCTGGGACGGCGGCATCGACTGCTACGACCCCGCGGTCGGCAACCCGCCGACGGCCCTGACCCCTGCGACGACCGTGCTCGCGGCGAACGGCCCGCAGCCGATCGTCGGCGCGGCCAACCCGAACACGATCCAGTCGCCGGCGATCACGGGGACGCACCGCGCCATCGCCTACGACTTCTTCGGCAATGCGGGCAACGGCTCGTTCTTCGTCGGCAACTTCGGCGGCGACATCTACGAGATCGCCGTCGACGGCACGCTGCTGCACCAGTACCCGAACACCGACGCGTGGTCGGCCTACGGGCTCGCGCTCGACCCGAACCGCGGCACGCTGTGGATCAACTCGGCGCCGAACGCCGGCGCGATCAAGGAGTACGCGATCGATCGCACGGCCAACACGCTCACCCCCACGGGCCTCCAAATCGAGCGTGACCAGCCGGGCACCGCGCAAGGCGGCCTGGAGTTCGTGCCCAACGGCCTCGACGGCCGCAACTGCGGCTCCGACCTGCTCGGCGTCGACCAGGGCACGCCGGACACGCTCGCTGGCTACCGCCTCGAGCTCTGGAACAACTACAACCCCGCAAACGAGCCCCAGCTCGTCGTCGGCGTCGACGGCGGCCCGCTCACGACCGGCAACGTCGACGTCCAGCCGAGCAACAGCTCGATCGAGATCGACTGCACGGCGCAGCCTGGTTTCCCCTACATCCTGTACTTCGACGCGACCGGCTCGGCGCCGCGCCCGCGCGGCCCGATCGTCCCGACCTTGCCGTCGACGACGGAGTTCACCTTCCCGCGCCTCGGCGGCGTCCAGGCAGGTGGGTTCACGTCGGGCTTCCCGATCTCGATCAACACCGCGGCGCTCTCCTCGATCGCGCCGGGCACGGTGATCGAGTGGCAAGCGATGGCGCTCGACCTCAACGTCCCGGTCGGCACGTGCGGCCTGACGCTGCCGCTGAACGCGACGAACATCCCGACGCACACCAAGGCGATCGTGAACTTCAACGTGCGCGTCTCGGCCACCGGTTCGAACAGCTTCAACGCCGACCCGACGAGCGGCTTCTTCAGGATCGAGACCGGCCCGCTGTCGGTCGGTGACCCGATCGTCTCGGTGGAGTTCGACTGGGTCAACTCGACCAACCCGGGTCAGGCGACGATGGAGTTCGACTGTGACCAGGGCGGCATGGCCAACGCGTTCTGGGAAGGCAACGGCCCGAGCGGCTGCACCGGCACCTACCGCAACGGCTCGGACGTCACGGTCGGCCTCGACTACGCCAACGCGGCGAACAACCTGCTCGACACGAGCCTGACGTGCGCGACGTCGGTCGCGCACTGCGAAGCGACCAACCAGGTCGGCACCACGCCCGACTACCGCACGCTGAAGTGGTACTTCACGGGCGGCACGTTCACCGGCGTCGGGACGGCGCTGGAGTTCGACATCGACACCGACGGCGGCGCTGGCATCAGCGGCGGCGCGATGGACGGGATGGTGGTCACGGTCGAGTTCCTCAGCGGCAACGTCCTGACGGGCCAGCTGGTGGCGGACCCCAACAACGCCCTGCGCTCGTCGGTCGACCTCTAGTCGACCCGCGGCGATCGCCCGGGCGCCTCGCGGCGCCCGCGGCTACATCTGCAACACGGCCTTGACGATCGACTCGGTGTCGGCGTCGAGGCCGTGCTGCGTACGGGCCTTCTCGACCTTGGTCCGCGCGTCACCCTCCTTGAAGCCGAGCGTGACCAGCGCCGCGATGGCGTCGTCGTCGAGGCCCGCCGTCCCCGCGCGTGCTGCGGCGTCGCCGGGCGCTGGCGCGCCGAGGTCCAGCTTGCCGACGACCTCGCGGAGCTCGAGGCAGATTCGCTCGGCGGTCTTCTGCCCGACGCCCTTGACGGCCTTGAGCGCGGCCGCGTCACCGGTCTCGATGCGCGAGGCGAGCTCACGTGGGGCGTGCACGCTCAGCAGAGCGAGCGCGATGGCTGGGCCGACGTTGGTCACGGCGAGCAGCCTGCGCGCGAGCTCTCGCTCGGCTTGCGAGGAGAAGCCGAGCAGCGACGGCGTGCCGTCGACGACGTTGAGGATCGTGAACAGCTTCGGCGTCTGGCCGACGACGCGCTCGCTCGCCGACGTCAGGCTTACCCGCACCTCGTAGCCCACGCCCGCGCAGCGAACGACGGCGCGCGAGGCGTGCTTCTCGACGATCTCTCCGAGGAGGTGGTCGTACACCGGAGGCGGGGCTTAGCCCCGCAGGGAGAGGCCGAACTCGTCGAGCTTCGTCTTGATCTCGTTCAGCGAGGTCTGGCCGAAGTTCGGGCACGCGAGCAGCTCTGCCTCCGTCTTGCCGGCGAGGTCGCCGATCGTGCGGATCTTGAGCAAGTCGACGATGCGGCGTGAGCGAACCGACAGGTCGAGCTCGCTGATCGGTCGCCGCGCGGGGTCCGGGCTGTTCGGGTCGGCGACCTCTTCTTGCGCGACCGGCGCCGCCTCGGCCTCGCCGAGGTCGCGCTGCATCAGCTCGTCGTTGGTCATGCCGAGGCGGAGGCCCTTGTTCTTGAGGATCTCTTTAATCTCGGTCAGCGAGGTCTCGCCGAAGTTCTTGTAGCTCAGCAGCTCGGCCTCGGTCTTCTTGACCAGGTCGCCGAGCGTGCGGATGTTCATCTTCGCGAGGCAGTTGCGCGAGCGCACGGACAGCTCGAAGTCGTTGATCGGGGTCCGCAGGAGCTTGTTGCGCTTGTCGTCGCGGCGCTCCTGGTCCTCGTCGTAGTACATGTTGAGCGCGGCGGCCGCGTCACGACGGTAGAGGCGCGCGCGCGCGTTGTCGGGGTGGGCTTGCAGCGCGAGGTCGAAGCACTGCATCGCGCGGCGGTAGTTGCCCATGTCCTCGTAGAGGATGCCCAGGTTGAGCACGCACGCGATGTTGACGGGCGGGCACATCAGCGAGCGCTCGTAGAGCTCGCGCGCCTCCTCGTCCTCGCCGCGGAGGTCGACGTTGAGCGCTAGGCGGAACAGCGCCTGCTTGTGGCTCTCGTCTTGGCTGAGCACGTCGTCGTAGCACGCGATGGCGCCTTCGACGTCGCGCTGCATCTCGGCGACGCGGCCCTTGAAGTAGGTCTGCTCCAGCGCCGGCAGCGCGCCCTGGTGGGCGGCGAACTGCTCGAGGAGATCCGTCGAGTTGTTAGAGTCCAGCGCGCGCAGCCAGACGAGCGCTTGCTGCGCGTCCGTCCCGCGGTTCGGCAGCGCCGCTTCGACCTTGTCGAGCTGACCTAGCGCCGCGTGGCAGTCGGCGAGGCAGACGCGGGCGACGTCGCTCTTCTCGTCGGCGAGCAGCCCGATGGCGTCCTCGTGTCGACCGAGCGCCCACATCGCGACGCCGCGCGCCGCGCCTTGCGCGAGCGGATGCGACAGCCAGTCTCGCAGCTGCTGGAACGAATCCACCGACTGGAACGCGGCCTTTCGGAAGGCTTCGAGCTTCTCCGGCGTGAGTTCGCCGGCGAGCATCGCGGTCGGGTCGAGCGTGGGCTGGGGTTCAGGGACCAAGTCCGTTTCCGTCATCGTCGTGTTGCCACAGGGGTCGGCTCAGGCCGCCTGCTGGGCGGGCAGACCGAGCGCGTCAGGGTGGGTCGGAGGGAGATCCGGCCGCAAGAAAAGGCCGCACAGCTTAGTAGCGTGCCCCCAGTAGGGTCAAGAAATTGCAGGCCCAGCGGCGACTTCCGCATAGATCGTCGCCAACTCGGCGGCCATCTCGGTGAATCCGCGGGCCCGCTCCCGGCAGCTGGAGACCATGCGGTGTAGGCGGCTACGGTCCTCAGCGAGCTCGCGGATGGCGTCCGCCCAGGCGCCGACGTCGCCAGGGGGGAGGACGCGGCCCTGGACGCCGTCTTCGACGGCGTCCTGGAGCCCCCCGACGCGGCTCACGAGGACCGGGCGCGCGGCCGCGAGGGCTTCTCTTACGGTTAAGCCGAAAGCCTCATGCCAAAGCGCCGGCGCGGCCAAGACATCCACGCTCGCCATGCGTCCTGGCATCTCTTCGAGCGAGTAGGGGCCGTGGTAGGTCACCGCGCTGCCGGGCTGCAGCTTCTGGAAGCACTTGGTGAGGTAGCTCTCATCGCCGTGGTAGGGGACGGCGTTGCCGTGGACGTGCAGCTCCGCCATGCCCGCGGGCAGCCGCGCGGCGGCCTCGATCAAGACGTCCAGCCCCTTGGACGGCATCAGCGTGCCGAAGTAGCCGAGGCGAAGGGGGCCGGGTCCGCCGGCGGGCGCCGCGAGCTGCTGGAGACGCTGCGTGTCGACGCCGTTCTCGACGACCCGGAACCGCTCGCGCGGGACCCCGAGTGCTTCGAAGGCGGGCAGCACCCTGGCGCTGGGAACGACGAGCTGGGCTGGCAGCGCCAGCGCGCCTCGCGCTCGCTCGTGCAGCGCCAGGACCTGCGCCTCGGGGCTCTCCTCCATCCACCAAGGGAACGTCTGCTGCAAGCATCCACGGCAGCGGGCCGGGTCGGCCGTCTCACAGGCGGAGCCGTCATGGTGGAACATCTGGCCGCGCGGGCAGAAGGTCCAGTAGTCGTGCAGCGTCAGCACCGCCGGGACGTCGGCGTCGCGCAGCGACGCGAGCGCGTCAACCGACAGGCCCGTCAGGTGGTGGACGTGGGCGACGTCGTAGCGCGCCCCGCTCGCGGCGCGATCGGCCAGGAACTTGGCCACCGCGTCGGCCATCGGCGCGCAAGTGTACATCGCCTCGAGCGAGTCGACGTCCTCCCAGCGGTAGGCGATGCGCCAGACCGTCGGGTTGCCGCTCGCGGTCTGCTCGTAGGCGCCTTGCTCGACGCCTTCGAGGGGTGCTCGGGCGAGGATCGTCACTTCGTGACCTTGGTGGACCAAGGCCTCGGCGAGGCCGCCGACGTGCTGCTCGACCCCGCCGACGCTGTCGGGCGGCAAACCGTGGCTCAGCAGCAAGATGCGCATCCTAGAACGATGCCCGCAGGGGGCGCGGATTCCAGCCCGGGCCGGCGCCGGTCGGTGATCGCGCTGCCCGCTGCGGAGAACGGTTGACGGGAGGCGCCGAGATCGCTAGCCTGCTTCGCCCTCCGAATCCCGGACACCCGCCATGAAGCTCAAGGTCACGAACTCCAAGACGAAGCGCGCCAAGAAGGTCGGCTTCCGCACGCGCAGCAAGACTGCTGGCGGCCGCAAGATCATCAAGCGCAAGATCAAGCGCAGCGGCAAGTTCCGCGTCGGCTAGTCGCCCGCCTGCGCGTCGCGGCGCCCAGCGCCGCCGTGCCCCGCGGCGCCCAGCGCCGCTGCTCCCCGGGCTGCGCTCGGGTCACCCTGTAGAACTGCGCGCCGATGAGGCAGCGCTGCCCAGGGCTCCCTCACACCGACGCGTCGCGCCAGCGACGCAC
>JAYYEE010000323.1:0-2979 GCA_036160175.1 Planctomycetota bacterium | reverse complement strand
CGGTCCCGCGCGTCAAGCTCCAGCCGGAACGGGCGACCGTCGGGGGTATACGCGTCGACCATCGAGCCGAACAAGCCGAGCTTGCCGACATCGTCGGTCGGCTGCCCCTGGCAGTCGACCGCCCACGTGCTACCCGTGTCTCGCCACGACGCCGTGTAGAGCCCTTTGAGCGTGTCAAAGCCGAGGATCTGCAGCGCCTCGACGGAGCTCCCCTGGAGCTCGAGGGAGAACTCGAGCGCGAGGTAGCGGCCGCCTAGCATCGACCGGCCAACGACCTCACCGGCGTCTTCGTGCACGGTCCCATCCGGCGACGTCGTGCGCACGGACACGGACCACGAACCAGCGAGTCGCCGGAAGACCTCGTGCTCCGGGGCGACTCGGGCCAGCTCGCGCGCGCGCCGGAGCGCGTTGGCATCCGGGCGCCGAACGGCTGGCTTTGGGTCCTGCCGCCCAGCAAAAGACAGGCAGAGCAAGGCGACAGCCAACGGCCAGCAGGATCGGGTGGCGTTCATGCCACAAGCGTGGCATTGCGCGGCGCCGCGGTCCAGCAGAGGATGCCGGGCCGATGACTCCCTCGCCGCCTTCACCCGAGCGCCGCGCCGCCAACCTCGCCACGATGACGCTGCTGGCGATCCTGTGCGTCGTCTGGAGCAGCACCTGGTGGGCGATCCGAGTCTGCCTGGAGTCACAGCCGCCGATCACGTCGTGCGCGGTGCGGTTCACCATCGCCGGGCTGGCGATGGCGGCCGTCACCCCATGGCTCCGCGCGCGCGAGCGCGCACCGGCGCCGGCGACCTGGCTCTGGGTCGTCTGCGGGCTCACCAACTTCGGCGTCGGCTATGGCGTGCTCTACATCGCCGAGACCGTGGTGCCGTCGGGTATCGCGGCGGTGCTTTGGGCGATCTTCCCGTTGCTGATGGCAGGCAGCGCGACGCTGTTCCTAGGCGAACGTCTGCGCCGAGTTCAGTGGTCCGGCTTCGCGGTCTCGTTCGCGGGGATCTGCGTGGTCTTCTCAGGCGACCTCGGCGGCGTAGACGACGCCAACGCCGGCTACGCTTGGCTTCTGCTGCTCAGCCCGCTGGTCGCCGCGCTGGGCACGACCGTTGTTAAGAAGTACGGCAGCGACGCCAGCTCGGTCGTCTTGAACCGCAACGGGATGCTCGTCGGCGCCGCGATGCTGACCGCGTGGGCCTTCCTAAGCGAAGAGCCGATGGCGACAACCTGGACCGCGCGCGTGACCATGGCGACCGCCTACCTCGCGATACTCGGCACGACGATGACGTTCGGCATCTACTTCTGGCTGCTCCGCACAGCCCCCGCGTCTCTTCTGGCGCTGATCAACTACGCCATCCCCGTGCTCGCGATGCTGTTCGCGGCCCTGGTCGGCGACGGCCAACACGGCCCGCTCGCTTGGTCGGGCGCCGGGCTGGTCGTGCTAGGTATCGCGCTGGTGGTGCGACGATGAGCCGCCCGCGCGGACCCCGACCATCGCGGGCCCAGGCGCGGTGGCCGCGTCAACGCCGCTACGCGGCGGGGCTGACCGCCGCCTTGATGCTGCTGCTCTGGTGGATCTCTAACGGCCCAGCAGACCCTGACGACGCGACCTGGCCGCGGCGCGACCTGCTCAACGCGCTCCGCTGGGTAGAGAGCCGCGACCGACCCGACGACCAGATCCCAGACGGCGATGACGGCCTCGCGATCGGCCCCTACCAGATCCACCGCGCCTACTGGCGCGACGCCTACGAGCAGGATGCTGCGCTCGGCGGCTCCTACCAGGACTGCCGACGCCGGAGCTACGCCGAGCGCGTCATCGACGCCTACATGCGACGATACGCGCCCGAGGCGTGGCTGCTCGGGCGCGGCGAGCGCATCGCGCGCATCCACAACGGCGGCCCAGAAGGCCACCAAAAGCGCGCGACCGACGACTACTGGCGGCGAGTACGGGCGCGGCTGCCCGCGCCCCTGCCGCAGCGTCGCTGATCAGCGCCCGAGCTTCTTGCGGGCTTGCGCGCCCGCGTGCGTCCCGTCGTATTTCTCTGCGAACTTGCGCAGCGCGTCGCTGAGCTTGCGCGCCTGCGCGATCCGCGTGGGGTCATACTTGCCCTCGAGCTTGGCCAACGCCTTCGCGGCCGCGATCTCCCGCTTGATCCCCGCGTCTTTGCTGAAACGCTTGAGCTCGTCTGCGGCCCGCTCGGCAGCGTCGAAGCCCCGCCACTGCTTCTTGATCTGCTCTAGCGAGGATCGCGCGGCGAGGTAGTCCGGCCCCTGCGCGAGATCGCTCACGCGGGCCGCCTGCTTGGCGGCCTTCTTCGTCAGCAGCGCCTGCTGCTCAGCGAAGACCTCGCGCATGTCCGCGTCGAGCTTGTCGACTTGCAGCATCCGACCGAGGTAGGCGTCGAGCTTGGAGTATTCGCGCTTCTCCCACATCTTCCGGAGCGGGCCGTAGCGCGCGTCGTCCGGCAGCTTCGGCGCCAGCGAGACGTCCTCCAGCAGCGTCTCGATGACGGCCTCGCTCGGCATCCGATCCTCCGGCACCGAGTGCACCTTGCCGTCTGGCGCGATGCAGTAGACGCTCGGGTAGAAGCGGACCCCGTAGGCCTGGGTGTCGCCCTTCTTGATCTTGGCCATCGGGTACTTTGCCCCGAGCCCGTCGATGAAGGTCGCCTCGATCTTGCCTTCTTCCTCATCGGACACGCCGATGACCAGCAGCCCCCGCTCCGCGTACTTCGCGTGAAGTTCGTTGAGGTGCGGGACGGCCGCCTTACAGGGGCCTCACCAAGTCGCGCCGAAGTCCAGGATCACGACCTTGCCTTCGAGCTCGTCGAAGGACTCGGGGCCGTCGTTCCAGACCTTGACGAACTCGATCGGTGGCGGCGTCGAGCCCTTCTGCTGCGCGGCGAGCCCGCCAGCAGCCATCAGGGCGAGCGCCGTCGCTAGAGATCGCGACGAGAGAGTATTCATGCCCGTAAAGTATCAGAC
>JAYYEE010000322.1:0-4205 GCA_036160175.1 Planctomycetota bacterium | reverse complement strand
GGCGTCGACCCGACCGCGCCGTCGCTAAAGCTCGACAGCATCAGAACTCCTCCTTCACCTCGTGCATCAACAGCCGCTGGCGGACCCAGCGCATCGCGAAGCAGTCCCTGAGGCCCTTCCACATCCGATTGCCGATCCCGTATTTCGCGGTGCCGGCGTAGCGCTCTCGGTGGTTGACGTCCTGCTCACGCACCTCGCCCCCCAGATAACGCACCAGCGTCGCCATGAAGCGGTGCATCCCGACGAACCGGGGAGCCCGCAGGAAGTAGCTGCGGCGGATCACCTTGATGCCGCACGCCGCGTCTTTGACCTTGTCCCCGGTGAGGAAGTTGCGCACGGCGTTCCCGACCTTGGACGACGCCCGCCGAACGAACGTGTCCTGCCGCTGCGCGCGCACCCCGACCACCGCGTCCGCCTCGCCCTGCTCGACGCGCGCCAGCATCGACGGGATGTCGCGCGGGTCGTTTTGCATGTCGCCGTCCAGCGTCGCCACGATCGGCGCGCGGGCCTGCTCGACGCCGGCCATGACGGCGGCGCTCTGCCCGGCGTTCGCCTTGAGCGTCACCACGCGCAGCCACTCCGCGCCGCGGTCGCGCTTGAACGCGCGCATCACCTCCAAGCTCCGGTCACGGCTCCCGTCGTCGACGAACAGCGCCTCGAAGGGGCCGTGGGCGGAAAGGACCTCGTCGACCTCTTCCAGCATCTTGGCGACGGTCTCCTCCTCGTTGTAGATCGGGACGACCAGTGAGAATCGCAGCGCCACTTCGCTCATGTTACCGCCCCCTCGATGGGGCCCTCCGCAGTCACCGCCGACGCCTTCACACCTACCGCGGTCTGATGCGTTGTCATGTGGCGTCAGGATCACCTCCCCAGCGAAGCCACACAACCATTCGCTTACGACTGCTACAAACATCCGCCCGCCGTCGCCGAAGCGAGAGGCAGATCGAGATGTCGCCGGAATCGTGGGCGCCGCGCTTGCCGAACTGACGGCGACTTGCATGATGCGAGTCCAACCATGCCGCCGTTCGTCGAAGCGCTGCGCCCCCATCAGTGGGTCAAGAACCTGCTGGTCTTGTTCCCGCTGTTCTTCACGAACCAGGCCTTCGAGCTCGCAGGTTGGATCGCCGCGGCGACGGCGTTCGGGTCGTTCTGCTTCGCCGCCAGCTCGATCTACCTGCTGAACGACATCCTGGACCGCCACGAAGACGCGCTCCACCCCAAGAAGAAGTCTCGCCCGATCGCGTCGGGCAGGCTCCCGGTGGCCGCTGCCTGGACGACCCTCGGCGGCACCCTCGCGGCCGCAGCGGCGCTCGCTTGGCTGGTCCCTGCGAGCGGCCAGCGCTTCTGGACGTGGCCGTGCGCCTACCTCGTGCTCAACGTCGCCTACAGCTTCCGGCTCAAGCGGCTCGTGATCGTCGACTGCATGTGCATCGCGGTGGGCTTCCAGCTGCGGGTCCTGGCGGGCGCGGCCGCCATCGACGTCGACGCGTCGAAGTGGATCCAGCTGTGCACCTTCTTCTTCGCGCTCTTCCTCGCCTTCTGCAAGCGCTACGAAGAGGTCGAGCGGCAGGCGGAGGCCGCTGGCCAGACGCGCAAGACGATGTCGGAGTACTCGACCGAGTTCTTAAACATGCTGATCGGGCCGCTCGCGGCGCTGAGCATCCTCAGCTACGCACTCTACACGGTCAGCCCTGAGACGGTGGCCCGCCACCACACCGACCAGCTGACGCTGACGGTGCCGTTCGTCTGCTACGGCGTCTTCCGCTACCTGTTCCTCGTCTACCGCAAGCGGGAGGGCGGCGACCCCTCAAAACTGCTGTTCCGCGACCTGCCCCTCGTGCTCTCCGGCGCGCTCTACGTCGCGGTCGTGCTGCTGGTCCTCGGCAACGTCCAGGCTGGCGCCTGACGCGCGCGACCGGCCTCAGGGCGCGCGGCGCTCGCCCGAGCGGAGCTCCGGCGGCGCGCAGCGAGCCCTGCCGAAGGAGCGCAGAAGATCCAGCTCGCGGCTGCATACCTGCCGGGTTTCGCTAAGCTGTTCGGCTCAACGTGGCAGCAAAACGCGCACAACCCAGCTCCAAGCGCCTAGGTGTATGGCTGTTCGGAGCCTACGGAGGCCTCGCGACGACCGTGGTCGTCGGCGCGAGGGCGATCGCCAAGGGCCTCGCCGAGCCGCGCGGCATGTCGACCGAGACCGACGCCGCCGAAGGCATCGCGTGGCGCCCGATCGACAAGATGGTCTTCGGCGGACACGAGATCCGCAGCTCGGACTACGCGGCCGCGGCCGGCGAGATCCACAGCAAGACCGGCACCCTGCCGCCCGAGCTGATCCGCAAGCTCAAGCGCGACCTGACCACGCAGAGCAAGAACGTGGTCACCGGCGTCATGCCCAACGCAGGCGCGACGATCGCCGGGCTCGCCGACCGCAAGGCGGCGAAGCCAGCGAAGCTGCGCGACCAGGTCCGTCGGATCCAACGCGACATCCAGGCGTTCCAGAAGAAGCACCGCCTCGACCGCGTCGTCTGCGTCAACCTCACCTCGACGGAGCCGAACCTCCGGCTCGGCGCCGCGCACAAGTCGCTGGCCGCGTTCGAGCGGGCGCTCGACCGAGACAACCAGAAGGCGGTCCGGCCGTCCTCGCTCTACGCGTACGCAGCCGGCAGCCTAGGGCTGCCCTTCGTCCACTTCACGCCGAGCAACTCGGCGCTGACGCCGGCGATCGAGGAGCTTTTCGCCGCCAACGGAGTGCCCTTCATGGGCTGCGACGGCAAGACGGGCGAGACCCTCGTGAAGTCGGCGCTCGCGCCGATGTTCAAGTATCGCGACCTGCGCGTGCTCAGCTGGCAGGGCTACAACATCCTCGGCGACCGTGACGGTCACGTGCTCGCCGACAGCGAGAACAAGAAGAGCAAGGTCGACAGCAAAGACGCGCTCTTGCCCTCGATCCTCGGCTACCCGCTGCACACCCACGTCGGCATCGACTACGTGCCGTCCCTGCACGACCTCAAGACCGCCTGGGACTTCGTCCACTTCGAGGGGTTCTTAGGCTTCAAGATGGCGATGCAGTTCATCTGGCAGGGCTGCGACGCGATCCTCGCCGCGCCGCTCGTGCTCGACCTCGTGCGCTTCGCCGACCTCGCGGCTGCCCGCGGCGAGAGCGGATCGATGCCGCACCTCGCCTGCTTCTTCAAGCAGCCGTTCCGCGTCGCCGAGCACGACCTCCACCGTCAGTGGCAGCTGCTCACGGACTACCTCGACCGCGTCCGCGCGGGCTGACCCGCTCGCCATGTGTGGCATCGTCGGGGCCCGAGACGACTGGCTGCGGCGCCGCGGCCGGTCCCCGGAGGCGTCGGTCGCCACCGCAGTCGCCGCGCTCGCGTGGCGCGGCGAAGACGATCGCGCCGTCCGCCGCGCGGGCGGTTGGTGGCTCGGCTGCGCGCGGCTCGCGATCTCCGCAGGCGAGGGCCAGCCTATCCGCGCGCCCGCGGCGAACACGACGGCCGTCCTGAACGGCGCCATCACCAACGCTCGCGACCTCTGGCGACAGCTGTCGCCGGGCGTCGAGCGCCGAGCGCCGCTCCCGAACGACGCCGCGCTCCCCAGCCTCGCGGTCCGCCAGCGGCGGACGGACCTGCTCGACGGGCTGCGCGGCCACCACGCGTATGCCGTGGTCGACGAGCGCACGGACGAAGTCTACCTGGGCCAAGATCGCTACGGCGAGCGCCCGCTCTGGTGCGTCCGCGCCAAGATCGACGGGCGCTGGCAGCTGGCGGCCTTCTCCTCCACCTTGGCGGCCCTGCGCTGCCTCGGCGTCCACGTGCGCGCCAGCGAGGGCGCCGTCGCGCAGTGGTTTCGCTACGGCTGGAGCGAGGGCCAGGCGTTTGAGGTCGGGGACGACGTGATCGTCTGCGAGCTGCCGGTCCGCGGCGCCGCTTACGTAGCGCGCCCGACCAGCCGAGACTGGGTCGAGCGCGTCCACGAGCCCCGGCCGACGACCGCACTGCAGGACGCGCGCGGTGACGCTGGCGCGCTGCAAGAGCTGCTCGCTGAGAGCGTGACGCGTTGCCTCGACACGCCGTCGGCGGCGGGGCTCAGCCTGTCAGGAGGCGTAGACAGCAGCTGCCTCGCCTTGACCCTCGGGGCGATCGGCCAGGATATTCCCGCTTATCAGTTCTCGGCGGCAGGGGCCCCCGCCGACGAGCGCCGCG
>JAYYEE010000321.1:0-5527 GCA_036160175.1 Planctomycetota bacterium | reverse complement strand
ATCCGGAGCTGGTCTCCTGGCACGACTGCGCCGCGCAGCTTGACCTTGTCGATGCTCCAGAGGACGGCGAGTTTGCCCGTGTTCTCGAGTTTGCGCAGCAGCAGCACGCCGGCCAACTGCGCCATCGCCTCAAGCTGCAGCACGCCCGGCATGATCGGCTGCTCTGGCCAGTGCCCTTGGAAGAACGGCTCGTTGATCGTGACGTTCTTGATGGCGACCGCCTTCTGGAAACCGTCCAGCTCGATCACGCGATCGATCAGCAAGAACGGGTATCGGTGCGGCAGCAGCTTCAGGATGTCGCGGATGTCGAGGCCAGTGTCGGTCGGGGCCTCGCCCTGCTCTTGCTCGTGTTCACGCTCTTCGAGGATGCGCTGCACCAACGCCATGTTCAGGCCGTGACCCGAGCGCGTCGCGATGATGTGCGCGTCCAGGTCGACGCCGACGTTCGCGATGTCGCCGATTAGGTCGAGGATTTTGTGGCGCGCGAGCTCGTCCTCCCACCGCAGCGAATTCTCCTGGGGGCCGTCCGGCCCGACCACGAGCGTGTTTTGGTTATTGGCTCCCTTGCCGAGCCCCGCGGCGCGCAGCGCCTCGACCTCATGCTGGAACACGAACGTGCGCGCCGGCGCGATGTCTCGCTCGAAGTTCTCGGGCGACATCTCAAAGGCCACGATCTGCTTGGCGCCGGGGACGTTGCTGCTAGCGCCGCTCTCGCTGTGCGCGGGGTAGTCCAAGTGATACTCGATCGTAAGCTTGCCCGTCCCAGGCAGCGCGACGATGCTCGCCGAGCCGTCACGCACGTAGATAGGCTGCTTAACTGAGTAGAGCGGGCGCGGCGTCCGCGACTCCACAGCGCCGGTCGATCGCAGCCCCTCGAAGAACTGGACCGCCGAACCGTCGAGCCCAGGGACCTCTTCGCCGTCGATCTCGACGACGGCGTTGTCGATGCCCAAGGCGTAGAAGGCAGCCAGCAGGTGTTCGCAGGTGTAGACCTCGGCGCGGCCGTCTTGGATGCAGGTGCGACGCTGCCGCGCCTTCGTGTTCGCGCCGTGCGCGCGGACCACCGGCTGGTCCTCAAGGTCGGTGCGCACGAACGAAATCCCGGTGCCAGCGTCAGCGGGCCGCACGGTGATGCGGATCTCCTTGCCTGAGTGCAACCCGACACCGGTGTATTCGACCGGCCCCTTGACCGTTCGCTGCATGCGGCTGGAAGCGACCGCGACGTCGTCATGTTGGGCGACTACCACCGATCACTCCTTACCAGCCGACGCGGCCTTGGGCGCGCGCTCCGGCGAGTTGCGGTCCGGGACCGGGATCATGAGCTCCTTGATGATGTCTCCAGTGAGGTCGAGCTCTTCTGTCGCGAACCATACCTGACGACGCTCGTAAGCAGCGACCCGGCCCTGCACCTGGCTCATCGCGAGGTCCTCAATCGACTGCGTCGAGGGCGGGATCTCCTGCTTGGTCATCACCAGGCTGACGCCCTTCCGCTTGGCGACCACGCCGATCACGTAGTCGAGGTCTTCATAGACCGTCAACATGTTGCGGAGGTCTTGTTGCTGAACACGCTCACGGAACGCCTTGCGGCGGTAATCCTGCGTCTGGATCAGCATTTGGAACTCGAACTCCTTCTCGGCGCGCTCCTGCGAACCGTCGGCCAAGACTTGGATGGTCCCGCGGAGTTCATCGATGCGGACCGAGATCTCTTGCAGCTGGGCCTCATACTTCTTCGCGGTCGCGTCCAGATCGGCGCGGAGCTTGATGAAGCGCGGGTACTGCTCGAGGGCGCGCAGCACGTCGACCAGTCCGACTACGAGGCCGCGTGAAGGCTTGCTGGCCGCGGCCTCCTGCACGCCCTGGGCCGCTGCAGAAACCTGCAGCGTGAGCGCTGCGACGGCCGGAAGAAAGAGTCGGAGGGTGGATGCGATCGTCATGGATGGCGGAGAGCTCGGCTGCTCGCCGACGACGGTATCAGGGCGAGCCGCCCGAGGCCAACTAAGGCGCCGAGATCCGTCAGCCCCGGATCGCCTGCCGCAGGTCCTCGAGCAGCAAGTCAGCCGGCTCGAGCCCGACGGCGACCCGCATCAGCCCGGCGGAGATGCCTGCTGCCGCCAGCTGTTCGGGCGTGCACGCGGCGTGGGTCGTATAGGCGGGCACCGTCGCCAAGGTCTCGACGCCGCCCAAGCTCGCGCCCCGCGCGATCACCTGCAGGCGGTCGAGCGCGGGCAGGACTCGGTCCAAGCCGCCGTCCAGCTCGAGCGACAACACTGCGCCGCCGCCGGTCATCTGACGCCGGACGACATCCCGATCCGGGTGTTCCTCCAAGCCTGGGTAGCTGACGGCGACGACTCGCCCACCCGCCATCTCGTCTCGCAGCCCGCGCGCGAGCGCGAGCGCGTTCGCCTGCTGCGCCTCAACCCGCAGCGCGAGCGTCGGCCACGACCGCTGCAGCAGCCACGCAGAGTCGGGCGACAGCGTGCCGCCCGTCCGCCGACGCCACGCCTCAATCGCGCCGAGGTGGGCGTGGCGGCCAGCGACGACACCTGCCAACACGTCCGAGTGCCCGCCGAGGAACTTCGTCGCGGAGTGCACCACCAGGTCAACGCCCAGGTCGAGCGCGCGTTGGATCGGCGGCGGCGAGAACGTACCGTCGAAGACCGTCACCGCGCCCGCCTCGCGAGCCATCGCGACGACCGCGGCGATGTCGACGACGCGCAGGGTCGGGTTGATCGGGGACTCGAAGACCACCGCACTCGCTGGCCGCTCAAGCTGCGCGCGCAACGTCTCAAGGTCGACAGCGGAGAACCGGTCCACCGTGACGCCGAAGCGCGGCAGGTCCTCGGTGACGAAGGCGGACGTCCCGCCGTAGACCTGGTCCGCGACCAGCACCCGGTCACCGTGGGACAGCAGCGCGCCGAGCGCACCGCTCATCGCGGCCATCCCTGACCCAAAGGCGACCGCGCCCTCCGCCCCCTCCAGCGCAGCCACCAGCGACTCGAACTCACGCCCGTTCCGATGGCCGAGGCGCTGATAGAAATCACCGGTCTGCTCTGCCACCCCCCGCGCACGCAGCGTCTCAGCGTCAGGCTGCGCGGACGTGCTGCTGCGATCTAGCAGCGGCGAGAGCGGACCCAGCGGCGGTTGATGCGGACGCGGCGTCCCGTAGAGCGGTGCGAACATGCGTGGATGTTGTTTGAACCGCGCCCGCCTTGCAACGAAGCTTGGCGGCATGCCAGAGGAGTTGGTGTGGACCGAGAGCGTCCGGGGCGACCTGCTCCGCGCTGCGTCGACGGCGGCACCGCGTGAATGCGCTGCCGTGCTCGGCGGCGAGGCAGACGGCGCGCGCACGGCGATCACGGCGCTCGTCGAGGTGCCGAACGCGCACCCAGAGCCCGACGCGTTCGAGATCACCCCAGCAGACTTCGCTCGCGCGCAGCGCGCGCTCGAGGACCGCGGCGCGAAGTTCCTCGGCTTCGCGCATAGCCACCCCCGCGGCGCTGCCGCGCCTTCGCTGCGTGACCGCGCCGAGCTGTGGACCGGGTGCGTGCACCTCATCGCAGGCGGGGAGCACGTCCGCGCGTTCTGGCTCGACGCCGACCGGACGGTGCACGCGCTCCGGCTGCTGCGACCTGGAGCCCCCCAGTGATCGTCAGCGTCGGCGTCGACGCGGTCGAGATCGCGCGGATCGGCGCGCTGCTCGAACGCAGCGAGGAGCGGTTTGAGCGCCGCGTCTTCACGGCCGCAGAGTCCGATTATTGCCGGGGTCGTCAACGCCCGGCTGAGTCGTATGCAGCGCGCTTCGCCGCCAAAGAGGCGGCCCTCAAGTGCCTCGGCACCGGATGGTCCGAGGGCGCAGGGTTCCGAGACGTCGAGGTGTCCCGCATGCCGAGCGGTGACACCGAGCTCCACGTGACCGGCGCGGCGGCTGAGCGCGCTCGTGAGTTAGGCATCACGCGCTGGCACGTGTCGCTCACCCACACCGAGACCACGGCGACCGCGTTCGTGGTCGCCGAGCGCTGACCCTTGCCGGCTCGCGGCAGCAGCTCAGAGGCCGAAGATCGTGACGTCAACCGCGCGCACTGCGACCTCTTGCCGCGGATGCAGCGCGAACGCGACAGGCTGCTTCGGATCGAAACGATGCAAGCGCCTGAGCAGCTCCTCGCCTTCGAACATCACTCTGACGCTGGCCTGGTTCGGGGCGACCTGCGCGACGTCCACCGTCATCCGGTGCAGCGCGCCGGGGACAGCCGTCGCCCGCGCCGGCGCGAACGCACCGGCGAGCGCCGCCGCGTACGCTCGCCGAGCGCGTTCTTCGTCCATCGCGTCGCCGTCGATGAGCTCGACGTGAACGCTGTCATTCGCAGCTAACACGACCACCATGCTGACGCCTCGAAACGCCAGCAAGTAGCTCCGATCGCCGACAGCGGGCTTGGGGAAGGTCCACTCGATCGCGAGGCGCGCGCGCTTGCTCTGCACCTGCGCTCCAGCCGCGCCGCGCAACGCCAGCTGCGGCTGCTCATCGAAGGGCCGCGCAGACCCCGCGAATTCGAGCACGTCGTCGCGGAGCTGCCAGCCGTCGCCAGCCCCCGCCTGCAGGCTCTCGGCGGACCACGACACGCTCGCGGCCAGCGCGTCGTCGTCGACCCGCACGTCAACGCGCGCCCCCAGCGGCGCGTCCGCCCGCAGGTCGCTGAGCAAGTTGTCCTCTCGCAGCGCGAGGTCGCGGCGCTTCCGCGCGCGGCGAACGGTGCGCTCTTGCGCGATCGTGAGCGCTCCGAGCGGCCGACTCTCCAGACGCAGCAGCGCGCGCGTGAGCTCTCGGTGCGAACCGCCGCGCTCGACGCCTTCGAGCGCGCTCGCGAGCATCGCCAGCAAGCTGTCCACGTCGACGCTGACGGCGTCAGCGCGCCGGCCACGCGCTCGCTCGATCCGCGGCGCGACTTGATCTAACACGAAGCTCCGGTCCGCGCTGCCCATAGCCTCGATCGCCGCCGCCGCGCCGCCGGTGTCATCAGCGGCCAGCCGGAGGACCGTTATCCCGAGCTGCCGCGGCCCGCTCGCGACTCCACGCAAGGGACCGAGCGCCTGTAGCAAGTTGTCGATCCGCAGCTCGGTCAGCTGCATAGCGCGCGCCGGCTGGTCGACGGCGTCCCCAAACAAGCGGAGCCGCTCCCCGTCAGGCTCGACGCGCAGCGCGAACGGCTCTGCGCTCCCAGATAAGAACCCGATTGTCCCCTGCGTCCGATCCGCGACGGCGCGCAGCATCGCGCGCTCAACCTGCAGCACAGACTTTAAACAACGGCGGTGGCCAGCGAGGGCGCGGCGCTGCGCGTCGGTGGCCGGCTCGGCGTCGACCACGACCGCGAGCGCTGCGGCCGCGGCCCCATACCGATACGCCCGCCAAGCCGTGTCGCAGCGCCCTTCGAACCGGCGCACGCGGCGCTCGTCGAGCCGTTGCTCGACGTCCTGCTCGGCCACCATCAGCAGCTGTTCAACCTCTGGCCAGGGGGCGATGCCCACCTCAAAC
>JAYYEE010000320.1:0-12505 GCA_036160175.1 Planctomycetota bacterium | reverse complement strand
GACTACGAGGTCTGGGCCCAGAGCGAGGACGGCTGGACGTGGCAGCGGCTGGCGCTGCGCGCGGGCAGCCGCGCGACGATCACGTTCGAGGGCGCCGCGCAGCGGCTCCTGCTGCCCGCCGACGCCTACGTCCACCCCAGCAGCTGGCCCGCGGTGCCGCTGCACCGCTCGGGCGATCCAGCTGAGGTCTTGCTGCGAGGCGCCGCGATCCGCGCGCCCCTCGTCACGTGGACCGGCTGTCTCGTGACCCCGCCGACGACCGCGCCCTCGCCCACGACGGTGGCGGCGCGCCCGTGGCCGCCCGGCGCCGCCGCTGCGAGCCGTCCCTTTGGGGGCGGGCTACCCGGCGCGATCTGGCTCGGAATGCGCCGCAGGAGCAACGGCTCATATCAGCTCCTCGCGAGGTCGCGCGCCGACGACGCCGGCGTCGTGTCGCTGCCCGCGCGCCCCGACGGCGACTGCTGGCTGGTGGCCGCTGGAGACTTCGCCCCGCTCGCGCTGCCGTGGCCGACGCCCGACGCCGCGCCGACCCCGGTCATCGCGCAGCGCGGGGTCGCGATGACCGTACGCGCGCGCAACCAGCAGAACCTGCCCGTCGCAGACTTAGTGTGCACCTACACCCCGGTCGGCATGCCCGCGGCTGCCGTCGTCGCGCGCACGGACGCCACCGGCGCCGCCTCGTTCGGCCTGTGCCGAGCGCCAGGCACCTTGCGCGTCGAGGACCCGCGCTACGCCAACCAAACGCGCGCGCTCGACGCGATCCCGACGAGGCCCCTCGAGCTCACCACAGCGCGGGGCGAGCGATGCGCTGGCGACGTCTCGTTCGCCGACGGCGCCGAGGATGGCACGATCGTGCTGACGCTGCGCGACCCGACCGGAGAGCTCCGCCCAGCTGAGCGCGCGCAAGCGCTCCAGCCTGGAGACCCGTTCGTCTTTGAGGGCCTCCCCAGCGGCGGCCGCTTCGTGCTCTTCGCGACCGCGAGCCGCGGCGGCAAGACTTGGTCCGCGCGCCGGGTGGTCAGCAGCGGCGACCGCGGGGTCACGCTCCAGCTCGAAGACGAGGACCCACGGCTGCGGCGTTGAGCGCGGCGACCGCGAACTACCAGACCGCTACTCCCACTCGATCGTGCCTGGCGGCTTCGAGCTGATGTCCAGGCAGACGCGCGCGAAGCCGTCGACCTCGTTGAGGATCCGGTTGCTGACCCGGCGCATCACGTCCATCGGCAAGGCCTCCCAGTCCGCGGTCATCGCGTCTTGGCTGGAGACGATCCGGATCACGCAGACGTCCTGATAGACGCGCGCGTCGCCCTTGACGCCGACCGTCTTCTGCGGCACGTAGACCGCGAAGTACTGCCAGAGCCCCTCTTGCAGGCCGCGGGACTCGACCTCCTCCCGGAGGATCGCGTCCGCGTCGCGCAGCGGCTCCAGCTTCTCAAGCGTGACCTCGCCCATGCAGCGGACGGCCAACCCAGGACCAGGAAAAGGCTGCCGATCGACCAGCGAAGACGGCAGGCCGAGCTCGCGGCCGAGCGCGCGCACCTCGTCCTTGAACAGGTCGCGCAGCGGCTCGACCAGCTCCATCTTCATGTCTTCGGGGAGGCCGCCGACGTTGTGGTGGCTCTTGATCGTCGACGTCGCCCCGCCGTGCGCCGCCACCGACTCGATGACGTCGGGGTAGAGGGTTCCTTGGCCAAGGAAGCTGGCCTTCGCGAACGCCTTGGACTCCTCCTCGAAGACCTCGACGAACACCCGGCCGATGATCTTGCGCTTCTGCTCCGGCTCCGTGACTCCCTTCAGCTCGCCGAGGAAACGCGCGCGCGCGTCGACGACCTTGAGGTCCATCCTGTAGTGATCTCGGAACAGCTCCTCGACGCCCTCGCGCTCGCCCTTGCGGAGCAGGCCGTTGTCGACGAACACGCAGTGCAGCCGGGCGCCGATCGCACGGTGGATCAGCACGGCCGCGACCGAGCTGTCGACGCCGCCGGACAGGCCCATCACGACCTCGCCGTCTTCGCCGCAGAGCGCGGTCACCGCTTCGACTTTGCGCTCCGCGAGGTTGCCGGGGTTCCAGTCGGTGTCACAACCAGCGATGTCGACCACGAAGTTCTGCAGGATCCGCCCGCCGTCCTCGCTGTGCTGGACCTCAGGGTGGAACTGCAGCCCGTAGAAACCGCGCGCGCGGTCGCCCACGACGGCGAACGGACACGGCTCGCTCTTCGCGAGCACCTCGAAGCCTGGCCCGAGCTTGGCCACCTTGTCACCGTGGGACATCCACACGATGCCGCCGCTGCGAACGCCAGCGAGCAAGCCCGCCGCGTCGTCGACCTGGAGCTCCGTCCGGCCGTACTCGGCGCCCGCTGCGGCGGGTGTGACCTCCCCCGCCGTGTTCTGCGCCAGCCACTGTAAGCCGTAGCAGATGCCGAGCACCGGCACGCCGAGCTGCAACAGCGCCGCGTCCAGCGACGGGGCGTCGTCCGCATAGACCGAGCGCGGCCCGCCGCTGAGGATGACGGCCTTAGGCTTCATGTGCTTGGCCGTGAACATCGCGCGCTCCGGGACCGTGATGCGCGAATAGACGCCGAGCTCCCGCACGCGGCGCGCGATCAGCTGACAATATTGCGCTCCAAAGTCGACGATTAGGACGCCGCCGGTGACCCCATCCTCTTGCTGGCTCATGCTTCGCCGCTGTAGTTCGGCGCCTCCTTGGTGATCTGGATGTCGTGGGGGTGCGACTCGCGGAGGGTCGCTGGGCTGATGCGCAGGAACTTCGCCTTCTCGTTCAGCTCCGTGAGCGTGCGCGCGCCGCAGTAGCCCATGCCGGAGCGGATGCCGCCGACCAGCTGATAGACATAGTCAGTGACATTGCCCTTGAACGGGACCATGCCCTCCACTCCCTCGGGCACGAACTTCATCTTCTCCTTCACGTCACCCTGCGCGTAGCGATCGGCGGAGCCGCGCTCCATCGCGCCGAGCGACCCCATCCCTCGCACGGCTTTGAACTGCCTGCCGCGGTAGAGGATCGTCTCGCCGGGGGACTCCTCGGTGCCGGCGAGCAGCGAGCCGAGCATCACCGTCGACGCGCCGGCGGCCAGCGCCTTGACGATGTCGCCAGATTGCCGGACGCCGCCGTCAGCGATGACTGGGACGCGGGCGGGCGCGCAAGCGCGCACGGCCTCCATCACCGCAGTCAGCTGGGGCACCCCACAGCCGGTCACCACGCGGGTCGTGCAGATCGAGCCTGGCCCGATGCCGACCTTGACGCCGTCGGCGCCCGCGTCGACGAGCGCCTTGGCGCCGTCGAAGCTGCCGACGTTGCCCGCGACCACCGGCACCGCGCACTCCCGCTTGATCGCCGCGACCGTGTCGATGACGTTGCGACTGTGGCCGTGCGCCGTGTCGACCACGACGACGTCGCAGCCCGCCTCGACCAGCTTAGACACGCGCTCTAGGTCGTGAACGCCGACGGCGGCGCCCACCAACAGTCGACCGCGCTCGTCGCGCGCCGCCATCGGATACTCCTCGGTGCCGCGGATGTCGCGCATCGTGATCAGGCCGGCGAGCGAGCCGTCCCCGTTGACCAGGATCAACTTCTCGACCTTGTTGGAGCGCAGGATCTGGCGCGCCTGGTCGAGCGTCGTGCCCGGCGGCGCCGTGACCAGGTCCTTGGCCGTCATCACGTCCCCGACCTTCTGGTTGCGCTCTTCGACGAAGCGGAGGTCTCGGTTCGTCAGGATGCCGACGACCCTCCGCTGTCCGTCCACCACCGGCAGGCCGCTGATCTTGTGCGTCTGCATCAGATCCTTGGCGTGGCCGACGAGGTCGTCCGGCGAGAGCGTGTTGGGGTCGACGATCACCCCATTGGCCGAACGCTTGACCTTGTCGACCTCGATGACCTGCTCGTCGACCGAGAGGTTCTTGTGCACGATGCCGATGCCGCCTTGCTGGGCGAGCGCGACGGCCATACGCGACTCGGTGACCGTGTCCATCGCGGCGCTCACGATCGGCGCCTGCAACGTCACGCCGCGGCAGAATTGCGTCGTCGTTGCGACGTCGCGGGGCAAGGCCGACGCCATCTGGGGCACCAACAGGACGTCGTCGTAGGTGAGGCCTTCGCCGAGGATCTCAACCAAGTGCTTTCTCCGTAGGGTGGTCAGGGAAAGCGTTGGGACGGTAGCGCAGGAGCGCAAGGTTCGCCACACTCTGTTGCGTAACTTCGCCGACTAACCACCAACCGTAGGGCCCCCGCGCGGTCCAACGCGGCCCATAACGCCCGCATCCGGGAGCTTAGCTACGGCCCAAGGACCCAGGCGTAGTCGCTGATCGCGCGGGACAACTTCAAGGCCGTCTCCGCGAGCACGACCCCGTCCCGCTTCAGCGTAAGCGTGCACGGCCCCTCCGGCGCCTGCAGCGTGACTCCGCTCGGCGACGCCGCGCCGTGCCAGACGAAGCCAGACTCATGGACGAGGTGCACGGTCGCGCCAGCCTGCTGTGGCGGCGAGAACCCCACCCACACCTCCACGGCGCCAGCCGGCGTCGCCGCGATCTTCGGCGGCGGCGACCCAATCGGCGCGCACGCCGCGTAGGCGACGGTCACGAAGATCCAGATACCCCGGATCATCAGCTCCGTCGGAACCGCGCCCGCGCTGGGTCGTCGCGGTGCGCGCAGTGGATCTCGGGCCGGTTCACCGCAAGGTGGAGCAGGATCGGCCAGCAGTCGGCCTCGTCCGCGCCCACCTGACCTGCGAGCGTCGCGACGTCGGCCGGCGATGAGGAGACCGCTGCGAGCAGCTTTGCCTGCAACCCGAGCACTTCGGCAGCGGCCAGCTTGCCGGCCTCGACGCCTGGCTGGTGGTAGGCGTTCGTGTTGATCAACTCTGCGTAGACGGCGACGGCGCGCTCGAACAGCGCGATCAGCGCGCCGAGCACCCGTTCGTCGACGCGGTCGACGCAGATCGTCGCCGAGCTGCGGCCGCTGTCGTGGAGAGCGCGACGCGTGCCCTGGAAGAAACCGTCGAGGTAGTCTCCAGCCGTCACCCCTGGCTCGACCTCAAAGGGGCCACCCTCCCGGTCGCGCAGCACGCGCACAAAGGTCACGAAGAAGTCGTGACGGCCGTCGCGCAGCTGCTGGACGAAGGCGTGCTGGTCGGTGGAGCCCTTGTTGCCGTAGACCGTCAGGCCTTGATGAACGAGCTTGCCGCTGCGGTCGAACTCCTTGCCGAGCGACTCCATGACGAGCTGCTGCAGGTGACGTGAGAGCAGCGTCAGCCGGTCCTTGTAGGGCAGGACCACCATCGCGCGATCGCCGCGCCCCCCGCCCTCATGGTGCCAGAACGCCGCCAACATCGACGCCGGGTTCGCGTGGAGCTCCTCGACGCGCGTGGCGTCATCCATCGCCGCTGCGCCCGCCAAGAACGCGCGGACGTCCATGCCGATCAGGGCGCCGGGCAACAGCCCCACGGCAGACGTCACCGAAGTGCGACCGCCGACCCAGTCCCACATCGGAAAGGTCTTCAGCCAGCCCTCGTCCGTCGCGCGCTGGTGGAGCTGGCTGCCGTCCGTCGTGACGGCGACTGCGCGCGCGCCGAGGCTGAGCCCCTGCGCCTCGATCGCGCGCTGCACCTCCAACATGCCGTTGCGGGTCTCCGGCGTGCCCCCGGATTTGCTGATGATGATCACGAGCGCGTCTTGCAGGGCGCCGAGGCGCCCCAGCGCCGCGTCGATGCCCTCCGGGTCGGTGTTGTCGAGCACGGTCAGCGACATCGGCGCGTCCGCGCGGTCGAGCACATCGGCGAGCAGCATCGGCCCGAGCGCGGATCCGCCGATCCCGCACAGCACGACTTTACGGAACGCGCCGCCCTCCGGCGGCGCGACCGCACCGCTGTGCACCGCCGCTGCGAACTCCGAGACGCCGTCGATCGCCTCGCGGATCTGCTCTTCGAGCGCCGGCGTCGGCGCGAGGCCGGGCGCGCGCAGCCAGAAGTGGCCGACCTGACGCCCTTCATCGGGGTTCGCGACCGCCCCAGACTCGAGCGCGCGCATCGCGGCGTGCGCCGCCGCCAGCGACGGCTGCAGGGCGACGAGGTCCTCTTCCTGCATAGACGAGTACGACAGGTCCAGCTCGACGAACGGGTCGTCCAGCGTGCTGCGGAAGCGGAGATAGCGTGCGAAGCGAGTTGAGGTATCCATTGCGGCGCCTGCGGCGTCGGATGGTAGTCTGCAGCTATGGAGCGCTCCACCGCGATCCTCGTCGCGCTGACCGCCTTTCTCGGCGCCCTCATGGTCATCGGCTGGCGCGCGTCCAGGCGCACCCGCGACTCGGACGGCTTCTATCTCGGCGGAAAGTCGCTCGGCCCTTGGGTCGCCGCCCTCGCCGCCAACGCGAGCTCGTCGTCGGCCTGGAGCATCGTCGGAGCGAGCGGCTTCGCCTATCGATTCGGGCTAGCCGCCCTCTGGCTGATCCCGGGCTGCGTGGGTGGGTTCTTGCTGAATTGGTTCCTCGTCGCGCCCCGGCTGCGTGACGACACTGGCGCGGCGATTACCTTGACCGAATACCTCGCCGGTCCTGAGGGCGCCCCGGGCCGCCGACGCGTGGTCGTGTTCGCGTCGCTGCTGACGCTGGCGTCCCTGCTCACCTATGTCGCCGCGCAGATGCAGGCAGCGGGCGCCGCGTTCGGACACGCGTTCCCCGACACGTTCGGCGGCGACGCGCGCGTCGGGATCCTGATCGGGGCCGTGGTCACCGTGCTCTACACCCTCTTTGGCGGCTACCTCGCGGCCAGCGTCACCGACACCGTGCAGGGCCTGTTGATGGCCGCCGTGGCGGTGGTCGTGCCCGTCGCCGCGCTCGTCCACGCCGGCGGCGTCGGGCCGTTCTTTGTCGCGGTCGGGTCGATCGGCGACGGCTTCACCGAGCTCGACCGCGGGGTCGACGCGGCGCACTGGCTGGGCCTCGGCGGCGCCAACGACGGCGCCGCGGCGGCAGCCTTCGCGCTGGGCCTCGTCGGGATCGGCCTCGGCTACCCGGGCCAACCGCACGCCGTCAACAAATACATGGGCATGGCGCCGGCCGCCTCGATGAAGGTCGCGCGCGCCGTCGGCCTCAGCTGGGCCTTGATCCTCTACGCCGGCATGCTGGTGCTAGGCTGGGCGGTGCGGCTCTGGTTCCCGATGCAGGCAGGCCAGCACGAGTCCGCGATCTACGAGGCGAGCCGCAACCTGCTCCCCGTCGTCGTCGATGGCGTCGTCGTGGCCAGCGTGCTGGCCGCGATCATGTCCACCGTCGACAGCCAGCTGCTGGTCTGCGCCAGCAGCGTCAGCCACGACCTCGGCCTCGCCCGCCGCTTCCCGGATCGCATGCTCGCGATCGCGCGCGGGACCGTGCTGACCATCGGCCTAGGCGCGCTCGTCGCCGCGCTGCTGCTGCCAAAGGACGTGTTCGGCAACGTGCTGTTCGCCTGGGCGGCGCTCGGCTCCGCGTTCGGCCCGCTGCTGCTGGTCCGACTGTGCATAGGCGCGGTCGCGCCGCGCTACGCCTTCGCCGCGATGGTCGTCGGCGGCGGCAGCGCGGTGCTGTTCTTCTACGTCAACAAGCTCGGGCTGACCGAGGTGCCAGCGGGCTTCCTGGACCGAGTGGTCTCGTGGCTGCTCGCGCTGACGATCGCGCTGGTAGGCGCACGCCGCTCCAACCGTTAGAACGATAGGCATGCGCGACTCCTACCTCGTCTTCGGCCAACCCCGCATCGAGCAGGCGGAGATCGACGAGGTCGTGGCCAGCATGCGCTCGGCGTGGCTCGGCACCGGACCCAAGACCGCCGAGTTCGAGCGGCGCGTCGCGGCATACAAGGACGTGCCGCACGCGATCGGCCTCAACTCCTGCACCGCCGGGCTGCACCTCGCGTGCGTCGTGCTCGGCCTGGAGCCGGGCGACGAGATCATCACCACGCCGATGACCTTCTGCGCCACCGTCAACGCGATCGTCCACGCGGGCGCGACTCCCGTGCTCGCCGACGTCGACCCCGTCACGATGAACCTCGACCCCGACGCCGTCCGGGCCGCGATCACGCCGCGCACCCGCGCGATCCTGCCCGTGCACTTCGCCGGCCGCGCGTGCGCGATGGATGAGTTGATCTCCATCGCCCGCGAGCACGACCTCAAGGTCATCGAGGACTGCGCACACGCCATCGAGACCGAGTACCGGGGGCGCAAAGCCGGCACGATCGGCGACCTCGGCGTGCTCAGCTTCTACTCGACCAAGAACGTCGTCACGGGCGAGGGCGGCATCGTGCTAACGCGTGACGCCGACCTCGCGCGGCGCACCAAGACCATGGGGCTGCACGGCATGTCCCACGACGCCTGGAGCCGCTTCAGCGACGACGGTTACCGGCACTACGACGTCGAGCAGGTCGGCTTCAAGTACAACATGATGGACCTGCAGGCAGCGATCGGGATGCATCAGATCGAGCGCGTCGAAGGCTATTGGCAGCGCCGCCACGCCATCTGGCAGCGCTACCTTGAGGCGTTCGCCGACCTGCCGGTCACGCTGCCCGCGCCGGTCGCCCCGGACGAACGGCACGCGCTGCACCTGTTCACGCTGCTCGTCGACGAGCAACACGCCGGACTCAACCGCGACCAGGCCGTGGTCGCGTTGCACGAGCAGAACATCGGCACCGGCGTGCACTACCGCTCAATCCCCGACCTCAAGATCTACCGTGAGCAGTTCGGATGGCGCGCCGACGAGTGGCCGAACGCCAAGCACATTGGCGACCGCACGCTGTCGCTGCCGCTGTCCGCCAAGCTCAGCGACGATGACGTCGAAGACGTCGTCACCGCGGTGCGCGCGACCCTCGGTCGCTGACCCCGCGCGAGCTGGCTGCCTGCGAGCTGGCTGCGTCGCGCGCAGCCTGCGCCAGCTAGCCTAAGGTGATGCTAGCCTAAGGTGATGCTAGCCTTCGGTGATGCGCTCGATGTCGGCGCCGATGCCCTGCAGCTTGTTCTCGATCCGCTCATAGCCGCGGTCGATGTGGTAGACGCGCCGCACATCCGTGGCGCCGCGCGCGACCAAGCCAGCCAGCACGAGGCTGGCCGAGGCGCGCAGATCGCTCGCCATGACCGGCGCGCCGCGCAGCTCCTCGGTGCCCTCGATGATCGCGCTCGGCCCCTCGCGCCGGATCCGCGCGCCGAGGCGCTGCAGCTCTGACGCGTGGATGAAGCGCTCGGGGTAGATCTTCTCCGTGATGACAGACACGCCGTCCGCGCGGGTCATCAGCGCCATGAACTGCGCCTGTAGATCGGTCGGAAAGCCTGGGTAAGCCATCGTGGTGACGTCGACCGCCTTGAGCTGACCCGAGGAGGTCGGCAGCACGCGGATCGTGTCCTTGCCGACCTCAAGCTGCGCGCCCGCTGCCCGGAGGCGGTCGACGACCGCGAGCAGGTGCATCGGGTTGCAGTGCGTGACCGTCACGTCGCTGTTCAACATCACCGCGCCGCACAAGAACGTGCCGGCCTCGATGCGGTCCGGGATCATGTCCCACTCGCAGCCGTTGAGCGTGTCGACGCCCTCGATGGTCAGCAGGTGGCCGCCGATGCCCGAGATGCGCGCGCCGCACTTGTTGAGGAAGTGGCACAGGTCCTCGATCTCAGGCTCCATCGCCGCGCACTCGAGGTGCGTTGTGCCGGTGCCGAGCGTCGCCGCCATGAGCACGTTCGCCGTGCCGAGCACCGTCGAGCCCATGTTGCCGCCGAGGAAGCAGACGCCGCCGGTCGGTCGACCGCTGAGCGTGACGTAGCCGTCGCCGAGCTCCACGTTGCCGCCGATGTCTCGCAGACCCTTGATGTGCAGGTCGACCGGCCGGTGGCCGAAGACGCAGCCGCCAGGGTAGCTGACGCGGGCGACGCCGCGGCGCGCCCAGAGGGGACCGAGCACCACGAAGCTCGCGCGCATCGTGCGGACCAAGTCGTAGGGCGCCTCGTAGACCGTCTTGTCGCGCGCTTCGAGCTCGAGCGATCCGTCCGGGCGCCAAGCGTGGTGCACGCCGAGCTTGCCGAGGATTCGCAGCAGGTTCTCGACGTCCTTGAGCCGCGGCATGTTGCGCAGCAGGATCGGCCCGTCCACAAGCAGCGACGCTGCCAGGATGGGCAGCGCGCCATTCTTGCTACCGGAAACACGAACGGTGCCGCGCAAACCGCGGCCACCCCGGATACGGATTCGATCCAAGGATCCCCCCTAGGAGCTGTCGGCCGACCGCAGACGCAGGCAAACGACAGATTCTGAACAGTGGTGAGAACGAGAACACCGTCGCAAGTCGTGGCGCTGATCCCATTTGCTGTTCCCAGCAATCCCCAATGTGAAAGTGACCTGGAGGATTCTCCACGCCCTGTCCACAGCATGTGGGGAACCGGCTGACCGATCTGCGCCCCGCCCTGCGGCGAACTGCAGTTTGGCGGCGGCACGCCAGCGGTGCAAGCGTGCCGTCATAGATCTTCACTCGGCCGAAAGCATTATTTTGCACGCGGCTCCAGCCTCAGCCCACCGAGAATCCGCCGTCGCCATACCCCGATAGGTCAACGAGCAGCTCGGGTTCGCCGCGGTCCGCGCTCCATCGAAGCACTCGGTCGCCGCCCTCGTCGAGGACCAAGAGCCTGCCGCGCGGATCGGTCGCGAGCCCGACCGGGTCGCGAACTTCTCCATCGAGTCCTGGGAGCGCGACCTGCGCGCCGTCGGCGGCGAGGCCGACCAGCGCGGCCTCGACCCCGCCGTGATCGACGACCACCACCGCGCCAGACGGCAGCCGCGCAACGGCGCCGGGCCGCGCGGCGGCGCCGCTCGGGAGCGACCGCTCCTGCATAAACGTGCCGCCCGGCCGGAACAACTGCAGCCGCCCGCGCAGCGTGTCGGCGACGACCAAGCCGCGTTCGTCGCAGCAGACGCCGCGCGGCGCCGCCCACTTCGTGCCCGCTTCGCCCTGCGCCGAGAGGCTGCGCAGCGCCTTGCCGTGCACATCAAAGCACTGCACCCCGCGCCGGCGTGGACGGTCCCCCGCCGTCACCCACAGCCGCTCCATGGGGCACGCCACCGCGTGCGGCCGATCCAGCACACCCAGCTTGTCGCGGCCGCGATCGCCGGTCGACGGCAGCGGCAGGCCGACGTCGCCGAGGTGCTGACCGAAGGCGTTGTAGCGCCGCAAGCAGGCGTTGGACGGATCTGCCACGTAGATCCGGAAGCGCGCGTCGATCGCGACCCCGCCGGCGTCCGAGTAGCCCGAGGGACCGACCGGCGTCGACCACGTCGAAATCCGCTCCCGCGCGTCGAGGTCGTACAAGAAGACGTGGCCGCGCCCCATGGACCCGGTCACGCACAGCAAGTTGTTTTGGACCGCAAGCCCGCCGATCATCACAGCGATGCTACTCGACGCGCGCGCATGGTTCCGTGTTGCCCTGCTCGGATTGCCCGCGGCGTGCTCGACGATGCCGCCGCAGACGCTGCCCCCGCACGTCGATCACGAGTTCGACGCGCGCTACACCGTCGGACAAGACGGCGCGCTGCGCCTCCCCGTGACGCGCCGCAACCTCGTCATCCGCGAACTGGACCTCCAGCCCGCCCCCATAGCCGAGGCGTTCGGCGAGGGCGTGCGCACGCTGCGCTACCGGCCTGGGACGACCGTCACCGCGCGCGGCGCGCTGCGCGCCTACGCGAAACCGGACGGCGCGATGCCGACCCTAGAGGAGCTGCTCCCCGGAGCAGCGCTGCGACGATGAGCGCCACCCATCCACGCACGGTCGTCGACGCGACCACCGGTCGGCCGATCCTGCTGGCGCCGAAGCGGCAGCAGCGGCCGATGCACACCGGCAGCAAGAAGGTCTCGGCGCGATGCCCCTTCTGCGCTGGGCACGAGGAAGACACCCCTCCCCAGCTCGACGCGGTCTGCGACGCAGACGGACGCTGGCTAGCGCGCGCGTTCGAGAACAAGTACCCGGCGACGACGAGCCATGAGGTCATCGCCGAGGGTGCGGCGCACGCCGAGCACCCGTGCGACCTCGACGTGCCCACCTGGCGCGCCGCGCTGACGCTCTGGCGGCGTCGGGTCGCGCACATGGAGCAAACGCAGGGCCTCGCGCACGCGTTCTTGTTCAAGAACGTCGGCGCGCGCGCGGGCGCGTCGATCGCGCACAACCACAGCCAGGTGATCGGCCTCGACCAGCTGCCCCCGCGGCTCCAGCTGGAGCTTGAGCAGCAGCGCCGCGCCGGCCGGTCGCTGGTCGGGGCGACCGCCGCGACGGCGGAGGCCGAAGACCGCGCCGTGTTCGCCAACGACGCCTTCGTCGCGTTCGCGCCTGACCCGCCCAAGCTGCCGTTCGAGACCTGGCTGGCGCCGCGCGACCCAGCGTGCGACTTCTTCGAGGCCGACGTCGACCAGCTCGCTGAGTCGATGCACGCGTGGCTCCAAGCGCTCGACCGCGGCCTCGGCCGGCCCGACTGCACCCTCTGGCTCCACCGGATCGGCGCGCG
>JAYYEE010000319.1:0-2828 GCA_036160175.1 Planctomycetota bacterium | reverse complement strand
CGGGGAGGTCCTGGTGCTAGACGGTGCGCACACCGAAGACTCCCTGCGTGCGGTCGCATCGGAGCTACGGCGTCGCATGCCCGGCTGTAGGCCCGCGGTCCTGACTGCGGTCGCGGCAGGGAAACGTTGGCGCGAGGGCTTGAGTGCGATGCTGGAGATAGCCGATAGCTTCGTTGTCACCGAGTTGTCGGGCACGCCAGGCGAGGACCCCGCGGAGATCTCCGCGTGGCTCGCTGCGCGCGGGGCGCGGAGCGAAGTGGCGACGGACTGGGCGGCTGGGTTCCGCGCGCTGCGCGCGCGGCCAGGGCCGCGCGTCGTCGTCGGCTCGTTCTACCTCGCCGGCGCGGTCCGTGGGCTCGTGGACGGAAACCAAGCCCGCCAGCTGCATGAACGAGAACCCTGATTCGAGCGGTGACCTCTCCGCGCCGGTGTTCGTCGAGGACCTGTTCCTCACCGACGTCTTCTTGATCAAGGGGCGCCTCCAGAACAAGACGAAGCGGCTCTCGAACATGCTGGAAGACCACCGGCGAAGCTTCTTGGCCGTCGAGGACGCCACGCTGGTGTCGCTGCGCAGCAGCGAAGTGATCACGACCCCCAAAGTCATGCTCAACGTCCGCGAGTTGATCTGTGCGCACGAGCTCGTCGACGTCGCGGGTGACGCCGCCATGCGCAGACTCGCGAGCAACGAGAAGCCGAGCGCCATCCGCGCGTTCTATAACGGCGCCGTGCAGTTTGAGCTGGGCGGGCTGGTGGAGGCCGGCGCTTACGAGTCCGACGCGGTGACGGGCCGCCAGTACTTCACCATGCAGGGGCCGCGCTTCCGCGGCATCGACACGAGCCATGCCGAGCTCGCTGTGCTCGCGGCGCTCGACTACGCGATCGTACGCAAGGATCGCATGGCCTACGTATACGACTTCGGCTAGGCCGAGGCTTGCTCCGCTCGCGCGGAGCGTCGATCCTGCGGCGTATGACCGTCGCCCCCAAGGCCACCTGGACGATCCCTGTCGCTGACGGGCCAGTGTCTGTCGTGGCTGACCGCGCCGTGGCGGTTGTCGTCTCTGCGGTCGCGGTTGGGCTCACGTGGAAGCTCAGCGGGGTCGCGCCGGACCCGCGCGGCCACGGGACGCACGAGCAGTTCGGGATGGACCCTTGCGGTTGGCCTGCGGTCTATGGCATCCCGTGCCCTACCTGCGGCTGCACGACGGCTGCGGCTCAAGTCGTTCACGGGGACCTCGCCGGCGCCTTCGTGACGCAGCCCTTCGGCGCTGCCGTCGCCGTGGTCGGCTTGCTCGCAGGCCTCCACGGGCTTGCCTGCCTGCTGCGCGCGCGGTCCTTCGTCGACGCCTTGGTCCGCTTGCCCTTCTGGTGGATCTGCGCCGGGATGTTCGCGCTCTTCTGGGCAGCGTGGGGCTACAAGTACCTCGTCTGGGAGGCCTAGCCGGCGCTCAGCGCGGCCTGCGGCGGCCTGCGCCTCGCGCCGTGCCGCGCGCGGACCGCGCGGCGGGCTGCTCGGCTGCGAGCGCGTCGCGCAGCATGCGGAGGTAAGACGCGTAGCGCGTCTCCGCGATCACACCGGCGTCGACCGCGCGTTTGACGGCGCAGTTCGACTCGCCGTCGTGGAGGCACGATCGATACGAGCACGCTGGCAGCTGCGTCGCGATCTCGGGGAACAAGAACTGCAGCTCCTGGGAGCCGGTGTGGAACAAGTGAAAGTTCCGCACGCCTGGAGTGTCGAGGACGTGGCCGCCGCCCGGCAGCGGCAGCAGCTCGGTGTGCGTGGTCGTGTGCCGCCCTTGCTGGATGTGGTTGAGGTGTCCCGTGCGGAGCTGGACGCCCGGGACCACCGCGTTCAGCAGCGAGGACTTGCCCGCGCCGGAGAGCCCGACGACGACCGATCGGTTTTGGTGGAGCAGCTGCTCGACCTCGCCGAGCGATTCCTCGGTGCGGCCGTCGCCGACGGAGCAGGTCTGCAGCACGCGCACGCCGGCGCCCTCGTAGACGGCCGCCCACTTCTCGGCGAGCGCGGGCGCGACGTCGACCTTGGTTAAGACGAGCGTCGCGGGGATCCGCTCCCGCGCCGCCGCGGCCAGCACCCCGTCGACCAGCTCGGGCTGAAAGGGTGGCGTCTTGACTGAGGACACGGCGAGCACATGCGTGATGTTCGCGGCGAGCACCTGGGCCAACTCTTCTCCCTCGGTCGCGGCGCGACGGTGGAGCTGAGAGCTGCGCGGGAGCACGCTGTCGATCGCGGCGCCCGACGCGTCGAGCAGCACGTGGTCGCCGACGGCCAGCGGCCGCTTCTCATGGGACCTCTGCTCGAACAGTTTGCCGGCCAACGGCAGTTGTCGTCGCGCTCCTTCGATCTCGACGTGGCAGACCTTGGCGTCGATGCGTAGAACGAGGCCTGCTTCTGATGGTTGCTGCATCCGGAACGACGGGATCGAAGGCGGTGGGACGGTTGGCGCCGAGCCCGACGGGCGTCCTGCACCTGGGCAACGCGCGGACCTTTCTGTTGGCATGGCTCTCGGTCCGCGCGCGTGGCGCTACCTTACTGCTGCGCGTCGAGGACATCGACGGTCCGAGGGTCAAAGCCGACGCTGTCGACCAGACCCTAGAAGATCTGCGCTGGCTGGGGCTCGACTGGGACGGCGACGTCACGCTCCAGAGCGAGCGGACGACGCGCTATCAGGCGGCTGCGCAGCGGTTGCTCGACATGGGCCTCGCGTATCCCTGCATTTGCACGCGCAAGGAGGTCGACGAAGCGGCGTCGGCGCCGCACGAAGGCGGCGTCTCGGACGGGCCGGTTTACCCCGGCACGTGCCGGGGTC
>JAYYEE010000318.1:0-7250 GCA_036160175.1 Planctomycetota bacterium | reverse complement strand
TGGCCAGCGCATCACCGGGACCTCAATTCGGTGCTGCTCCCACAGCGCAACCTGTATCGGATCAAGGGCTTCCGGCGATTCGAGGGGCTCATCCGTCCACGGCAACGGGACCGAGGCGAGCGAGCCGATCATGGTCTCGGGCGCCGGCGGCGCGACGCCCAGCGCCTCGCAGAGCAGCCGCCGGCCGGCGAGGGCCAGCTCATGGTTGTGACGCTGCAGCTCGACGAGGCCGCCTGGCAAGA
Organism: Planctomycetota bacterium; assembly: GCA_036160175.1. Lineage (GTDB taxonomy): Bacteria > Planctomycetota > UBA1135 > UBA1135 > UBA2386. The sequence continues at coordinate 7,008 of JAYYEE010000318.1, read as the reverse complement.
GGCCCTCCAAGAACTCCATCGCCGCTGGGACGCAGAGGAACGGCGTGTAGTCGTCGGTGCCGCAGAAGTCGAACTCCAGGCGGAACCGCGACCGGTCCCGGCGCTCCGAGTTGGCGCCATGGCTGATCGTCAACGGGCGGATCGCCGCCTGGCGGTCGCGCCGCACGTGCAGCAGCGCGGAGCCCTTGGGCGTGCAGAGCCACTTGTGGCAGTTGCCCGTGTAGTAGGCCGCGCCTAGCGCGTCGAGGTCGAGCGGCAGCATGCCGGGCGCGTGCGCGCCGTCGACCAGCGTGTCGACCCCGCGGTCGCGCAGGGCCGTCACGAGCGCCTCGACTGGGTTCACTACGCCGGTGGGGCTGGTGATGTGATCGATGAGGAACAAGCGAGTGCGCTCGGTCACGCGCGCGAGCACGCGCTCGACTACGGTCTCCGGAGCGTCGATCGGAAACGGGACCTCGGCCACGACGACCTCGGCGCCGCTGCGCTGCGCGACGAAGTCGAGCGCGTTCCGGCAGGCGTTGTACTCGTGGTTGGTCACCAGCAGCTCGTCGCCTGGCGCGAACGACAGCGAGCGCAGCACGGCGTTGACGCCGGTCGTCGCGTTGGGGACGAACGCGAGGTCGTCCGCGTCGCATCCGATGAGGCGCGCGAGCGGCTTGCGCGCCTCATCGAGCAGGCCTTCGAGGTCGCGGTAGAGAAACGCCAGCGGCTGCGCTTCCATGCGCGCCCGCAGCTCCTGCTGGCGCTCCATGACGACGCGCGGGCACGCCCCGAAGCTGCCGTGGTTCAAGAACACGACCTCTGGGTCTAGGTCCCAGTGCGAGGCGAGGGGGGACGGTTCCGGCTTGTGCATGTTCATTCGATCCGAACCCAGACGCGGACGGTCGTGTCCCTGAGCGCGTCCGTGTCTGGCGGCGCCTCGTGCAGGTGCACGAACGGTTGGGCGATGATCGGCCCCGCGGCGGTCAGCTGTCGGTTGGCCAGCGCGCGCTTGAGCTGGGCCTCGCCCGCGGCGAGGCGCGCGTTGAGGTCGCCTTCCTTCGGATACACGACGAGCACGCGGCCAGCGGGGACTTCGCGGAGCGCGGCGCCGGCGGGCGCCTCGAAGGCCGGGCCGCCCTTGCGCTGGCGGAACGGCGCGGCCATCAAGCCGCGGTGATCGTCTTCGACGAACAGGCAGGGGAAGCCCGCGATGCGTTGGCTTTGATCCTGCAGCGCGCTCACGGCGTCGCGGTAGCGCGCGTGGCGCGCGGTCCAGTCGCCAGGGTCGGAGAGCATCCACAGCTGGGTCGCTTTGCCGGCGACGACGATCGGCGTCGAGGACTGGGTTTCGACGACGGCGCCGGGGATCGGCGCGCGGATGACCGGCTTGGGGGCCGAGGCCGCCTGTCGGACCTCGAAGTAGCCGTCGGGGAAGTCTAGGCCGCCGTCCTCGAACACGACGCGGCACGCACCGAGGCGCGGGTGGCGCAGCACGCGCGCGACCCACGAAGCGCTCGTGCGCAGGTAGTCCTCGATCTCGACCCGGTCGCCGTCGACGGTGAAGGAAGACGGCAGCAACGTGTCTGTGAAGAGCGTCACGTGGACGTCGCGGTCCCCGTCGACGACCTCGAAGCCGTCGCCGCGGGCCGAGCACGCGCCGCCGCGGTGCAGAGGGCCGAAGGCCGCTGCGTCTACGACGGCGAGCAAGTCGCGCAGCTCCGCGGCCCGCGCTGCGTCGACGTCGTCACCGTCGAGCGTCAGGGCGGTCGCGCCGCGTACGAGCCACTCGGCGCGCCCTTCGCGCACGCGCGCGAGCGCCGGGAGCCGCGCCTGGACCAGCAGCGCGCGGCCGTCAGGTGTGGAGACCGTCGCCTTGACGCGCTGCATCCGGTGCGTCAGCGGTCGGTGGCACTCGTCGAGCACCGCGCTCGCCAAGGCAGCAGCCTGGATCGAGCCGCGCGGAACCGCGCGCGCTCCCTCAGGCGCGCCGTCCGCGCGCGGATCTGCCGGACCGCCGCACGCCGACAAGGCGGCCAACAGGGCCCAGCAAGGGAGCGTCAGCGTGCGCACGCCGGCCGCTACTGCTTCTTTTCGCCGCGATCGAAGACCTTGCGCCACGCTGCAAGGTCGTAGCCGTAGTCCTTGTTGCCAGCAAGCGCCGCCAGCGCCTTGCGGGCGTGCAGGCGCACGTTCTGGACCGACTCCGACGGCTCCATCAGGGCGAGCAAGTCGCGCCAGTGCTTCTGCGCGTTCATGCGGCCGAGCGCCAGGGCTGCCGCCATGCGAAGCCGCGGGATCGGGTGGCGCAGCAGCGGGGCGACCAGGTCGGCGAGCGCTGCGTCCCCGTTCAGGCCGACGCCGCGGACGGCCGTCATCAAGACGCCGGCCGGCAGGCGCTCCTTCTCCGAGGTCAAGAACCGTCGCCAGTACTGCACGATCTCGGCGGAGTCGCTGGAGGCCGTCTGGATCCGGTAGAGCGCCCACGCAGCCTGCACGCGGCCGTCTTCTGGGTGCCGGGGGTTCTCGATGACCGCGGCGATCGGCCCCGGCATCGTGGTCGGCGACCGGAGGATCGCGAGGCCGAACACAGCGCGGTCGACGGTGTCAGGGTCCTCTGACATCGCGCCCTGGAGGATCAACTCGGTCACCTCGCTGCTTCCGGAGAAGCCGAGCGCCGCCAACGCGATGCCTTGCTGGCGGGGCTCGGACGCGTCGGCGGCGAGGCCGCGCAGCAAGCGCAGGTTCTCGCCGACGTCGTAGGCGCTGCGGTCCGCCCCGGCCGGCAGCGCTTCGTTGCCGAGCACGAGGTCGCCGAGGTACTTCTCGAGCTTCTCGGCCTGCTTGTCGGCGCGCGGGTCGCCTTGGTTGGCGAGCGCCAGCGCGTAGCTCTCCATCGCTTGGTCCAGCTTGATCAGCACCTGCTCGAAGCGTCGCCGGCCCTTGTCCTTCGCGACCCGCTCTTGCTCTTGCTTGGCCAGCTCAGGGTCGGCCTCGGTGCGCAGCGTCGGGCTCGACGAGCAGGCCGCGAATGGCAGGGTCAGCAGAGCGAGCAGCGCGGAGGTTCGGATCATGGCAAGGCTTGGACGAGACAAGGCGCCCATCCTTCCCGCTCACCGCGTCAGATGCCACAATCGAGGGCGAATGGACGGAGCTACGGGGCAAGACTGCGAGCAGATGCGGGCCGTCTGGGACCGCGCGAGCCGGGCGCATGTGCTGGTCGCCGTCCACGATACGCGGCTCGGGCCTGCGCACGGCGGCATCCGGCGGTGGCGCTACGACGACGCCGCGGCGGCCGCCCGCGACGTCGTCGCGCTCGCGCGCGCCATGACGTGGAAGTGCGCCCTCGCGGAGGTCCCCGCAGGCGGCGGCAAGGCGGTCATCCTCGACCGGCCAGACCTCGACCGCGCCGGCGCGTACCGAGTCGTCGGTCGCGTCGTCGAGTCGTTAGGCGGGACGTTCTTCACGGGCCCAGACGTCAACACCTCGGCCGCCGACCTCGCCGTCGTCGCGGAGGAGACCCGCTACGTCGCGACCGCGGCCGACGACGGCCCGGGAGATCTCGCGGCCGCGACCGCGGACGGCGTGCTGTCGGCGCTCGTGGCGCTGGCGGAGCGGCTCGGCCGCCCGGTCGACCAGCTGCGCTGCATCGTGCAAGGCCTCGGCGCGGTCGGCTTCGGCCTCTGCGAGCGGCTCGCGGCGCTCGGAGCTTCGCTGATCGTCGCCGACGTCGTGCCTGCGCGCGTCGACGCGGCCGTGCGCGGGCTCGGCGCGCGCGCGATCGGGGTCGACGAGGTCTTCACGACCGAGGCGGACGTGTTCGCTCCTTGCGCGCTCGGCGGCGCGATCACCGTCGAGGTCGCGCGCTCGATCCCAGTCCTCGGCGTCTGCGGCGCGGCGAACAACGTCTTCGCGACCGCGGCCGCGCCTGCGGCGGCGCATGAACGCGGCTTGCTCGTGGTCCCCGACTTCGTTGCCAACGCGGGCGCGCTCATCCAGGGCGCGCTCTGGAACCTCGAGCGCTGCCGGGTCGATCGCGCGCGGCTGGATCGCATCGGGGGCACCACGGGCGAGGTCCTGGCCCGCGCGGCCGCTGAGGCGCGCCCGCCGATCGAGCTCGCCCTCGAACTCGCGCGCGAGCGGGTGGAGCGAGCGGGCGCGGCGTCGTAGGTTGGCGTCGATGACCGAGTTCCTCGACCCGCCGCACCGCATCCGCGTTCGCTACTGTGAGACTGACCGGATGGCCATCGCGCACCACGGCAGCTACGTCGCGTGGTTCGAAGAGGCGCGGACCGAGTGGATGCGGCAGCGAGGGCGCTCATACCGTCAGCTCGAGGACGACGGCAACCTGCTGCAGGTCGTCGACCTCCAGTGCCGCTACCACAAGCCGGTGGACTATGACGAGGTGGTGGCGATCTGCGTGCGCGTGGCCGAAGCCGGCCGCGCGACGGTGACGCTCGCCTATGAAGCGCGGCGTGAGTCGGACGGCGAAGTCTGCGCTTCAGGCAGCACGAAGCTCGCCTGCGTCGGCCGCGACGGCAAGCTGCGGCGGCTGCCGCAGGAGCTCGCGCGATGACGCTGGCGCCGCGTCTGCTGCTCGCAGGGCTTTGCCTCGCGACGGGGGTCGCTGCGCAAGACGAGCCGCGCGTCACCGGGCGGTTCTTCGAGGTGCGTGGGCACGGGGTGACGCGAGAGGTCGCGGCGCAGGCGCTGTCGACGGTGGAGCCGGTGTGGCCGGCCGTTTGTGACTTCTTCGGGGTCCCCGCGACGCCGCCGTCGGTCCCGCTGGCGGTGCATCTCTACCGCGACGCGGATGGATACCGGGCCGCGGATCGCCGGCTGACGGGCGGGCGGTTCGGGCCGAATCAGGCGATGTCGCACTGGCGGACCAAGAGCTCCCACGTCGCCGTGCAGCCGCCATGCGACGACAAGCTGTTGGCCGCGCGCGGCCTGCCGATGCAGACGCGCGCGATGCTCGCGTGGGAGGCGTGCCACATCGTGCGCTACGAGCTGTGCCCGAACTTCCGCCTGCATCCTGGGTGGTTCTTCGACGGGCTTGCCGCGGCGGTCGCGCGTCGGGTCATGACCGCCGCCGACGCGGCGCCGCAGCCGTTCTTCTCGCAGCGATGGTTGCGCGCCCGTCGGCTCGCGAAAGAAGGCGACTTGCCGGGCGTACGCCAGCTGTTGACGGACGAGACCCAAGACCTGCAGATGCGTGACCGCTACGCGGCGCGGATCGCGTTCTTCGCGTTCGCCGAGGAGCGCGCCCCGGAGGCGCTGAGGCGGTTGGCCACAAAGATCCGCGGGACCGCCGCCAGCACGACCTACGCCGGGACCGTCGCGGCGGCGGCGGTCACCGAGCTCGGGGGCCTCGAGCAGGCGTTCCACCGCTTCGCTGTCGAGGCGGCGCCGGCGTGGGATGAGCAGGTCCGCTCGCTCTGGCGCGTCGGCGACGGGTGGCGTCAGCAGGCGTTCGCTGCGGCCGACGCGATCGCGTTGCGTACGGTCCAGGCGCCCCGAGCCGGCTTCGGCGCGCGCGGGGAGGTCCGGATCGAGCCGCACGGCCCGATGGAGATGCGCTTGCTGTTTGCGTGGGGCGCGGGCGGTGGCTACGCGCTTTCGATGACCGCTGGTAAGGGCGTCAAGCTGTTGTCCGTCGCCGCCAACGGCAGCGCGCGCGCGGAGCTTGCTGCGGCGCGATGCGACGGGCTTCGGCCGGGCGCATGGTGTCGCTTCGCGCTCTCGGTCGCCGACGGCTCGGTCTACGCGCAGGTCGCGGGACATAAGCTCGAGGCAGCGTTGCCGGAGCCGATGCCCGAGCAGGTCTGTTGGGGGCTCTCTGCGTGCGGCGGCGGCGCCGGCGCGGCTGTCGGCAGCGTCGGCGTCTGGCGCGACCTCGTCGCCGAGCCGCGCTAGCCCTCTGGAGGACTTCCCGAGTTGCCGTGCGCGCGCTGGCGCGAGCGCTCGCGGGGGAACAGAGGATCGCCTACATTGTCGCAACGCCCGAGTGGGTTTCTTCGCTCTGCCGCGTTGCACACGATCCCCATGACGCTGACGCCGGAAGTAGCCTTCGAACAGAACCGAGAACGGTTGCTGTCGGTGATTTACCTCCGGATGGGTCCGAAGCTGCGCGCGCGGATGGACCCTGAGGACGTGCTCCAAGAGGTCGCGATGGAGGCGATGAATTCGTGGGGGACCTGGTCCGACGAAGGCAACGCGGGGGCGTGGCTGGTGACGCTCGCGCGCCGCAAGGTGGCGCGCATCGTCCGGGACCAGCTCGGCGTCGCGGCGCGGGACCCGCGCCGCGAGCACCCCATCAAGACGGAGCTGCCGCTGGCCGATCGGCGGACGGGCCCGGTCACGAGCGCCGACCGCCAGGATCGCTTGGAGCTACTTGAGGAGGCCATGAGCCGGCTGTCCGAAGACCACCGCGACGTGATCCTGCGGATGAAGATCGAGGGCCTGTCGGCTCGTGAGGTCGCCGCGAAGCTGGACCGCACGGAGAACGCGGTGCACCTGTTGCTCAGCCGCGCGCTCAAGCGGCTCGCAGAGGAGCTGAAGCTGTGAGCGAGGTCGGACCAGGCCCCTCGCCAGACGAGGACGCGCGCCACTCGGACGCCGACCGCCGCATGGCGGAGTTGCTCCGCGGCGGCAGCCACACGGCCGACCTCCGGCGGGCGCTCGAAGGCGAAGACAGCGCCGAATCCTCGGACGTGCTGTCGCGGCTGAATGCGTTGGACTTCGTCGAACAGATCGTCGGCAGTGACCATGACCTCCCCGAGCGCATCGGCGGCTATCAGATCAAGGGGCTGCTCGGTCGCGGCGGCATGGGGACGGTCTATCTTTGCTGGCAGAAGGAGCTCGAGCGAGAGGTCGCGCTTAAGGTGCTGTCTCGCGAGTTCACGGCTGACCCGACGATGCGTAAGCGGTTTCGCGCGGAGGCGCGCGCGACTGCGGCCCTGCACCACCGGCACATCGTGCCGATCTACGACTACGGCGAGGCGCAGGGGATGCTGTTCTTCGCGATGG
>JAYYEE010000317.1:0-2511 GCA_036160175.1 Planctomycetota bacterium | reverse complement strand
CGCTAAGGAAGAAGCCGCCGCGCCTGCGCCTGCCGCAGCCGCGCCTGCCGCTGCTCCGGCCCCTGCCGCTGCTCCGGCCCCTGCCGCTGCGCCAACGCCGGCGCCGACGCCAGCGGCGGCGCCGGCCCCCGCTGCGTTCGTCCAGTCCAGCCCCGGCAAGGTCCTCGCCGCCCCCGCGACCCGTCGCCGCGCACGCGAGATGGGGATCGACCTCGGCTCGATCACGCCGACCGGCCCGCGCGGCCGCGTCACCAACGACGACCTGTCGACCGGCGCCGCGGTCCCCGCCGCTGCAGGCGGCGCGGCCGTGGGCGGCCACAGCTTCCCGCCGGTCGCGATCCCGCCCGCGCCCGAGGGCCGGACCGAGACCCGCACGCCGTTCCGCGGCCTGCGCCGCAAGATCGCCGACGCGATGACGCGGTCGAAGTACACGGCGACGCACTTCACCTACGTCGACGACATCGACGTCACCGAGCTCGTCAAGATCCGCAAGGAGGCCAAGGCCGCCTACGCGGACAAGGGCGTCAACGTGACGTACCTGCCGTTCATCATGAAGGCGATCGTCGCCGCCATGAAGGCGCACCCGGAGATGAACTCGTCGCTCGACGAGGTCACCAACGAGTTCGTCGTGAAGGGCTACTACAACTTCGGCATCGCGACCGACACCGACAGCGGCCTGATCGTCCCGGTCATCAAGGACGTCGACCGCAAGTCGGTCGGCGAGCTCGCTGCCGAGCTGCAGGACCTCGCCCAGCGCACGCGCGAAGGCAAGGTCACCGTCGACGACCTGACCGGCGGCACGTTCACCATCACGAACGCCGGCAACATCGGCGGCCTGTTCGCGACGCCCGTCATCAACTTCCCCGAGGTGGCCATCTGCGGCGTGCACGCGATCAAGGACACCCCGGTGATCCGCGACGGCGCCTGCGTGCCGGGCAAGAAGATGTACTTGTCGGTGTCCATCGACCACCGCCTGGTCGACGGCGCGACCGGCGCGCACTGGATGAACGTGGTCAAGGACCACCTCGAGCAGCCCTACCGGATGCTGCTGGGCTGATGGCCGCGAAGAAGAGCTCGAAGAAGGCGACGCGCAAGCCGCCCGCGAAGAAGGCCGCCGGCAAGAAGCCGGCCGGCAAGCGTGCGCCTGCGGCCACAGCCCCGGCGAAGCCGCAGGGCTTGGTGCGCCTGCTCGAGGATGACGGCACGGTCGCCAAGGGCAAGGACCCAGGCCTCGCCGAAGAGACCCTGCTCTACCTCTACGAGCAGATGGTCCAAGTGCGCGAGTTTGACCGCCGCATGCTGATGCTGCAGCGCCAGGGCCGCATCGGGTTCTACGGGCCGATCCTCGGCCAAGAGGCAGCGACGGTGGGCTCTGTCGCGGCGCTCGAACACCGCGACTGGATCTTCCCGGCGCTGCGCGAAGGCGCGGCCGCGATGATGCGCGGGCTCTCGCTGACAGAGGCCATCAACCAGCTGATCGGCAACGGCGCCGACCGCTGCAAGGGCCGGCAGATGCCGTGCCACTACACGGTCAAAGAGGGCAACTACTACGGCATGTCGTCCGTGATCGGCACGCAGATCAGCCACGCCACCGGCGCGGCGATGGCGGCGAAGATCCGCGGCGACGACATCGTCGTGCTCGGCTACATGGGCGACGGCGCGACCAGCGCCAACGACTTCCACGCGGGCATGAACTTCGCGGCCGTCTACAAGAGCCCGTGCATCATGTTCTGCCAGAACAACCAGTGGGCCATCTCCGTCCCGCTGAGCAAGCAGAGCGCGTCCGAGACCCTCGCGCAGAAGGGCAAGGCCTACGGCATGCCCTACGTGCGCGTCGACGGCAACGACATCCTCGCTGTCTACTCGGTGACCAAGGAGGCCGCCGCCCGGGCGCGCACGGGCGAAGGCCCGACCTTCATCGAAGCGGTCACCTACCGCCGCCTCGGCCACAGCTCCTCGGACGATCCGACCAAGTACCGCGACGACGCCGAGGTCAAGCTGTGGGAGCAGCGCGACCCGGTCGACCGCTTCCGGGTCTACCTGCAGAAGAAGGGCCTCTGGGACGACGACAAGGAGGCGGCGTTCAAAGAGGACATCGCCAAGCGCGTCAACGACGCCATCGCAGCCGCCGAGAAGGAGGCGCCGCCCGAGGACGAGACGCTGGTCACCGACGTCTACGCCCGCGTGACCGAGCAGCAAAAGGAGCAGCTCGCCGAAGTGCTGGCGCTCGAAGGCCGCGGCGTGAACACTGGGGCCTTCCCGCTCTAGGGGCGGCGTGCGCGGACGAGGTCGTATGCCGCCTCGATCTGGTCGACCGTCACGGACCAGGTCCGCTCACGGGTGACCCAAGCACGCGCACGCTCTCCGAGCTCCTGCCGCGCGGCCCCGTCTCGCAACAGCTCGGCGATGCGCGCAGCGAGGTCGGCGACGTCCCCTGGCCGGAAGTAGCGCGCCACACAATCGGGTCCGCCTAGCTCTCGAAGCGCAGGCAGCGAGGACATGACCACGGGC
>JAYYEE010000316.1:0-11561 GCA_036160175.1 Planctomycetota bacterium | reverse complement strand
GTAGCGCGCCGCGCGCCAGATCTCGAAGGTAGCTCGCGGGGGCAGCGGGCGATCTCCGTAGCATGCGGGGAGCCCTCCGACCAGCGCTCGCTCGCCCCATGACGAACTCCCTCGCCGCCCCCGTCTCCGCCAACGAGCGGATCGAGTTCCTCGACGTCCTGCGCGGCGTCGCCCTGTTCGGGATCCTCTGCGTCAACCTGCCGCTGATCGCGCTGCCGCTGGCAGAGGCGATGGGCGGCGACAACGCGCTCGAGGCGATGACGCCCGACGCGTGGGTCGCCGCGTTCGTGCGCATGCTCGGCGAGAACAAGTTCATGGCGCTGTTCTCGACGCTGTTCGGCATGGGGCTCGCGCTGCAGATCGACCGGGCAGAGGCGCGCGGCGTCGCGCCGGGCTCGTTCTACCCGCGCCGCCTCCTGGTGCTGGCGGGCTTCGGCGTGCTCAACGCCGTGCTGATCTTCTTCGGCGACATCCTGCTGCCGTATGCGATCGCCGGCACGGTGCTCTACCTGCTGCGCAAGCGCTCGCCCAAGGCGATGCTGTGGATCGCGGCGGGGCTGCTCGCGATCGGCATCGGGCTCTCGGTGGTCTTCGAGGGCCTCTTCGGCGGCGGCGGCAGCGGCGGGGGAGAGGGCGCCGGCGACGACCTCCTCGCGGCGGACCGCGCGCTCGCCGAGGGCAGCTTCGTCGAGGGCTCGTTCGCGCGCGGCGTGATCTACCTCAGCTGGCTGGTGCTCTCGTCGATGATCGCGTTCAACTGGCGGATCTTGGCGCTGTTCTTCGTCGGCGCGGCCTTGCTGCGCCTCGGCTGGGCGACCCGCGAGAAGCAAGCGCTGCACCGCCGCGTGGCGGTGGTGGGGCTGCTCGTCGGGGTCGCGTTTGAGGGGGCGTCGCTGTATCTGCACCGCCGCGCAGATCTGACCATCGACCTGCGGGTCGTCGACGTGCTGCTGCACCAGCTCGGCGGCCTCGCGCTCTCCGCTGGCTACTTCGGCGCGGTCGCGACCTGGTGCTGGAGCGGCGGCCTCGACCGGCTCCGCCGCGCGATCGCCAGCACGGGCCGCATGGCGCTGACCAACTACCTCGGCCAAAACATCGTCGCCGGCCTGATCTTCTGCGGCCACGGCTTCGCGCTGCACGGCAGCCTGTCGCACCTCGACGTGTTCGGGGTCGGCTGCGCGATCTACGCGGGCCAGGTGGTCCTGAGCAGCTGGTGGATGGGGCGCGCGAGCAGCGGCCCCTTCGAGCGGCTCTGGCGCCGGCTCACGTATCCGCGCGGCCGCTAGCGGGCCGCGCGGTCGCCCTGGCTACTGCACCATCAGCAGCGGCACCGGGTTGCTGGCGAAGCGCGGCTGCAGCGTCTGGTTGTCGGTCACCAAGAAGGCGTGCGAGAACTGCAGGCCGATCAGCGTCGGCAGCGGCGGCACCAGCAGCGTCGCCGAGCCTTCGCCGTTGGCGTCGAGCACGCCGACGGTGTTCTGCAGGATCACCGGGCTGAACACGACCTGGGTCAGCAAGAACCACGGGTCGTTCTGGCTGTTGAGCGGCAGCAGCACGTTGGCGAACTGCGTGCCCGGCGTGGTGCCGGTCATCGAGCCGAACAGCTGGTAGTTCTGGCCGGCCTCTTCGACGCCCGCGCGCAGGGTGAAGTCCACCTGCCCGAGCGTCGACACCGACGCCTGCACGGTGCTCGCCTGCAGCGGGTCGCAGACGTCGAGCACGCCGTTGTTGTCGAGGTCCTGCGCGCCGTGCGCGAGCTCGCAGGTGTCCGCCTGCCCGTTGCCGTCGCAGTCGGCCGGGTCGCCGTAGCGGACGCGCAGCACGCGGCCGCCGATGGTGGTGGGGCCGTTGAGCCCGCTGTCGGCGTAGCACTCGCTGAAGTAGAGCCCGTCGGGGCCGGCGGTGAGCGCCGCCACGGTGGAGTAACCGTCGCCGGTGTACTCGACGAACGGGAACGGCCCGCCGACCACGTTCTCGTTGGTGTCAAACACCCACTCAGTGATGCGCTTGCCGATCACCTGCTCGCCCTGCGCGTAGGTCGCGCCGCTCTCGGTGATGAACGCGTGGTCGAACTTGTCGTGCGGGTAGCCGCTGCCGCCGAACGTCTCCGGCTGCACAAACGCGATGCTGACCGGGCCGACCGACGGCTGCCAGTTGTGCATCGCGAAGTTGGTCATGCTCTGGTCGGTGCCGCTCCAGCCGTAGTTGCGGCCCGAGACCAGCCGCGTGATGCGGTCGACGTTGGGGCCGTTCTCGACGCTGTAGCGCATGCCGTCCGCCGCGCGCCAGGCGCCGCCGAACGGGTTGCGCACGCCGGCGCAGAAGATGTAGTCGCGCGCGTCGACCGCGCCGCCGTTGTACCAGGGGTTGCTCGGGATCGGCGTGCCGTCGAGGTTGAGGCGCAGGATCTTGCCGCGGTAGGACGTGAGGTTCTGCGCGGTGTTCGGCTGGAAGCCGTCGCCCATGTGGCAGAAGAGCACGCCGTTGACGATCTCGAGGTTGGAGATCTGGTGCGACTGCCCCTGGCTCTCGCCCTGCATGTCGAGGATCACCTGGCTCGAGGACGCGGTCAGGCCGCCGTTGGTCGACGAGTAGCGCGTGATCCGCGGGAAGGTGTTGCCGTTGGTCTGCCAGAGGTGCGAGACGAAGACGTCGCCGGTGACGGGGTCGACCGCGATGCCCGCGAGCCCCTGCTCGCCGCTGCCGGGGAAGTTGCCCGACGGCGTGTAGTTGATGACGTTGGTCGCGTAGTTGGTGACCAGGCCGCTGTTGGTGACCACCTTGATCTTGCCGTAGAGCTCGGTGACGTAGAACTTGGGCGAGGTCGGCAGGCTGTTCTGGTTCGGCGCGAACGCGATGTTGACCGGCAGCTGCAGGCCTTCCGCGACCACGTCGAGGGTGTAGCCCGGCTGCACGGTCTCCCACGGCACGGGGACCGTGCGCGCGACGGACGAGAACTCCGGCACGAACGCCGTCGGGACGGCGTCGTAGGTCGAGCCGTGCTCGCTCACCCAGTAGACGGCCTCGCCGAAGGGCGGCAGGTTGATCGCCGGCAGGTGGATCGTGAAGGCCTCACAGTCGATCTCGAAGCCCGACAGGTCCGACGCCGGCAGCGTCAAGCTGCCGCCGGGGTTGCCCGCCTTGATCACGACGCGCACGGCGCGGTGCAGCGGCAGCGGCGCGGGGTTGATGACCTTGTTGCCAGGGCCGGCGTCGCCTTCGATCCGCAGCAGCTGCCAGCGCGTGTCCGTCTCGACGCGCAGCATCGGGTGCGGCGCGCCCGCGGGCAGGTCGATCGGGTTGCCCTGCAGGTCGCGCCACACCGGCTCGGCCGTGTCGCTGACGTCCTGCAAGAAGAGCGGGTTCTTGATGCCCGCGGCGCCGGTCGAGAACGGGATCGTGACCCAGTCGCTCCACTCGGTCGCGGGGTCGCCGCTGTCGTCGCGGTGGCGCGCGCGCAGGATGTAGGGCGTGTCCTCGAACAAGCGCGCGAAGCCCGCGTGCGAGTTCTCAAAGACGCCGTCGCCGAGGTGCGCGTGCAGCTTCTCAAAGCCGGTCACGCTGTCGGCGACCCAGACGCGCTGGCTCGGGCTGACGGTCCAGACCTCCCAGGTCGAGGCGAGGTGCTGGTCGCCAGGGTCTGGGTCGGAGAACGAGGTCGTCTCCATGTGCAGGTCGCTCGGGTTGACGACCGAGTTCGGGGTCGACGGTTCGGTGAACGTGGGAGTGGCCGGCGATTGGTTCTGCGCGGCGAGGGCGCAGGTCGTGGCCGCAATCAAGGCGAGGCGAAGCATCTTCGTCGTTAGAGGGGGGCGGTCAGTTGCCGATGGTGAAGGCGAGCGCGTCGCCGAGCAAGATGCTGCAGGCGCCGAGGTTCAGCTGAACATATTGGCCGACCACGACTTGGCCGCAGAGGCCAGGGAGCGGCGGCATCGAGAGCGAATAGGTCGCGCTGCCGAGGCCATCAACCGTTGCAGGCGCAAGCAGCGGATTGACGACGTGCGCCGTGCCGTTGCAGCCGGGGAAGATCGTCGAAAGCGGGATCGCGGCCTGGCCGACGGAGATCGCCCAGAGGCCAAACGGGGTGTTGGGCGTGGCGCCGTCGACGGTCCAGTCGAGGTCGCAGCCGAGCGTGCCGCTGGACGTCGTCGAGATCGTCGGCCCGACGCCGCCGCCGAGGACCGTGGCGCCGCCAGCAGTGGCGCAGGCTCGGCAGCCGGTCACGTTGGCGGCGAGGATCGCGCAGGCGCCGTTCGGGTTGGAGAAGTTGGAGAAGGTGATCTCGGTGAGGACGAGGCCCTGGAGCGGCGCGAGGTCGACCGAGCCGAGCTCGATGTTGAGCGACTGGTTGGGGTTCGCTTGGTCGGCGTCGCCGGTGCCGAGGAACGGCCCGCCGACCCAGTCGCTGCCGCGCAGCGTCGCCGTGATGGCGCCGGACTGGAGCGTGAACGTGACGTCGAAGTCGCCGCCGCCGTTCGACATCTGGAACAAGATCTCCGCCTTCGAGGCCGAGTCGAGCAGGATCGGCGGCGTCAGCGTCGTGCTCTGCGGGCCGGTCAGGTCGACGTTGGGCAGCCACGCCGGCTGCGTGCCGACGTCGTCTCCGTCGGGCGCTGGGTCAAACGCCCAGGCGCCGCCGCCGACGGCGTTGCGGTTGCCGAGCATCACCAGGTCGAGCGCGCCCGGTTGGTCGACCAGCTCGAAGCCCGCCAAGAACGAGTTGCTCGGCACGCCCGCCTGGAAGTCCAGGCCGCGATCGCTGATCGAGCGGTAGCCGTTGGGCGCGTCGGGCTGCTGCGCTTCGCCGCTGTGCACGATCCCGTTCCAGTTCATGTCCAGCGCGATGTTGTTCACGCGCTGCGGTTCGGGCGCGGCCTCGACGTTGACGCCGTAGATGCCGTAGCCCGCGTTCTGGTTCGTCCGGTTCGAGAACGTGATGCTGGTCATCAGGTCGCCCGCATACACGCTGAGGTCGATGACGGCTTCCACGACGTTGAGGTTCACGCCCTGGTTCGCTTGGTCGACGCTGTCGCGGCCGGGCAGCGATCCGCCAAACCAATCGGGCGCGCTGATGACGTGCACGCTGGTGGCGCCGCTCTGGTAGCCGAAGGTGACGTTGCATGAGCCGCCGCCGTCGCTGACCTGCAGCACAATGCTCGCGCTCGAGGTCGAGCCGATCGGGATCGGGTTCGCGATCGTCGTCGTCTGCGGCCCTGCTTGGTTCACGCTCGACAGCCACGCGGGCTGCGTGCCGACGTTGTTGTTGTTGGGGAACGGGTCGAACGCCCACAGCCCGTTAGACACCGTGTTGCGGTTGCCGAGGTGCACCATGTCTAGCGTGTTCGCCGTCTCGACGAGCGCGTAGCGCTGCAAGATCGCGCTCGCCGGGACCCCGTTCACGAAGCTCAACGCGCGGTCGCTGATCGAGCGGAAGCCGTTCGGCGCGTTTGGGCTGCCGGCCTCTCCGGCGTGGCAGATGCCGTTGAAGTTATAGTTGAGGGGGACCTGTACTGTGTTCTGCGCAGAGAGAGTACTGCACACGAGCAAGGCCGTCGTGATCGCTGAACGCATGCGTCTAGCTTAGCTCAGAAACCTAAGGCGGGAATGGGGTTCGGCAGGCGCAGCGGCGCGTGGCGGCGCGCGGGCTCGTTAGTTTCGGCTGCGCCGAAAGAGAAAACACTGAGGCGGTAAGACGTTCACGTGCACCGCAAATCGCGCAGAAGTCGTCGCTGCGGCGCGCGGGCAGGCTCCGGAAAACTTGCTAGACTGCCTCGCGTCTCAACCTCCAAAGGTCCCCACCAACATGAACCGTTACCTCGTCTGTTCGGCCGCGCTGTTCGGCTTCACTGGTGCGCTGTTTGCGCAAAACCTCCCGGTCCCGCTTAACTATAACTTCAACGGCGTCATCCACGCCGGCGAAGCGGGGAACGCCGACGACCCTAACGGCTTCCGTTCGATCAGCGACCGCGCCCTCGACTTCAGCGGCGGCGTCCCGAACGACAGCCTGCTGAACGGTTACCAGCTGGTCGGCACGCCGTTGACCCTAGACTGCGTGCACCTCGGCAACCGCAACACCGTCAGCGGCAACCTGTTCGTCTTTGACTCGGTCCCTGACGGCGACGACGTCGGCACGCAGCCCGTCTGGCTGCCCAACGTCGACCAGTCGGGCCCGCAGACCACGATCATGCAGACGCCGCTGCCGGTCGACGGCAGCACCAGCGTCGCCTTCCTCTACCAGATCAGCAACGGCGGCGGCACGTTCGACGTCACGTTCACGTTCGCGAGCGGCAACACCTACACGGCGCAGCTCGGCGGCGGCGACTGGTTCGGCGGCGCCTACCTCGGCACGCAGAACGTCGACAGCGGCTTCGCCGGCGCCAACCTCTCGATCACCGAGGGGCGCATCGACCTGTCGTCCCAAGCGGGCGAGGTCGCGACCGAGATCACGTTCTCGAACCAGAGCAACTTCAACGCTGGCTACGCGATCCTGGCGTGCAACTTCGAGTACCCGCTGGCCCCGTCGTTCAGCAACAAGATCACGCTGAACTACAACTTCAACGGCATCGCGCACGCCGGCGAGATCGGCAACCCGGATGACCCGCTCGGTTACCGCTCGATCAGCGACCGCGGCCTCAACTTCGTCGGCGGCGTCCCGAACGACCCGATCCTCGCGAACTACAACGTCGTCAACGCGCCGATCGCGCTCGACATCGTGCACCTCGGCAACCGCAACACGGTGAGCGGCGGCATCTGGGCGTTCGAGCCGACGGCCAACGGCAACATCGTCGGCACGCAGCCGCAGTGGCTGCCCGTCGTCGACCAGACCGGACCGCAGACGACGCAGCTCGGCAACGTGATCCGCATGGACGCCACCTCGTCGGCCTCGCTCATCTTCCAGATCAGCGACGGCGGCGGCGCGTTCGACGTCGAGTTCGGCTTCGCCAGCGGCCCGCCGGTCCTCGCGACCGTGTCGGGCGGCGACTGGTTCGGCGGCTCGCTTCCGGGCGTCTCCGAGACGGACAACGCGGCGGTCACCGGCGCCAACCTCAACCTGACGGAGCGCACGATCGACCTGTCGGCGGAGGCTGGGCGTCTGATGACCTCGATCACGTTCAAGAACTCGACCAACCTCAACGCTGGCATCGCCATCGTGGCCATGAACGTGGTCGGCTGCATCGACTGCGCCAACGGCGCGCTCGCCCAGATCAACAACCTCGGCGGCGGCACGGGCGCGACGATCTCGACGACCAGCAACGGCGGCCTCGGCTGTGACCTCGTCTGGAGCGTCAGCGGCGGCGTCCCGAACGCGCCGGGCGCGTGGCTGCTAGGCGCCGGCGTGACCGCGATCCCGGTCGCGGCCATCACCCCTGGCTGCCCTGGCATCCTGCACGTCCCGAACCCGATCCTGTTCAACGACGCGCTCGACGCCAACGGCGAGTCGACCTTCACGCTGGCGTTCCCGGCGGTGGTCAACCAAGCCCTGTGCGGCTTCCAGGTGACGGCGCAGCACGGCACCATCGGCCTGCCGCCGTGCCTCTTCTCCGTCAGCGACGCGTTGGCGATCACGATCGGCAACTGATCCGTCGGCGCGCGCGGGCGGCGAGCACATCGCCGTCGGCCGCGTCTCCTCGACTCGCAGGCGGCGACCTCCCCGTGGCTGTCTGCGCACACCCCTTCTCGTAGACCTCCCTTTTTTCCTCCCTTACTTCTCGCTTCGCACCATGAAACTGCAACTTGCAACTGCCGCCGCCTTGGTCGGCCTGTCTGGCGCCCTGCTCGCGCAAACCCAGACCATCTCTGTCCCGCTGAACTACAACTTCAACGGCTGCGTCCACGCCGGTGAAAACGGCAACCCGGACGATCCGAACGGCTACCGCTCGATCAGCGACCGGGGCCTCGACTGGACGAACGGCACCCCCGGCGCGTGGTCGAACTACGCGCTCGTCGGGCAGCCGGGCGTGTTGGACTGCGTCCACATCGGCGACCGCGATCAGCGCTGGCCGTTTGACGCGACGCCCAACGGCGACAACCGCGGAACGCAGCCGGCTTGGCTGCCGAACTCCGACCAGCGGAACAACCAGAGCACGGTGCTCGCATCTGCGCTGCCCGTCGACGCCAGCACCAAGGCGAAGTTCATCTACATGATCAGCGACGGCGGCGGCTCCTTTGACGTCGAGTTCAAGTTCGCGAGCGGCGGCAGCGTCACCGCGTCGCTCAGCGCCGGCGACTGGTTCGGTGGGCCGTTTGCGGGCACCGACGACTTCGACAACGGCAACCCCGGCGCCGCAGGGCTCAACATCGACGAAGGCGTCGTCGACCTGAGCGCCTCGGCTGGCGAGACGGTCACCGAGATCGTCTTCGGCAACGCGTCGAACCTGAACGCTGGCTACGCGATCTTCGGGTGCAACTTCGAGTACACCACGGTGGTCCCGCCGTCGTTCACCAACCGCATCGCCCTGAACTACAACTTCAACGGCGTCGTGCACACCGGTGAAGAAGAGGACCCGGACAACCCGGACGGCTACCGCTCGATCAGCGACCGCGGCCTCAACTGGCAGGGCGGCACGCCGACCGCCACCAACGGCGCCTTCGGCGAGTACCTGTTCGTCGAGCAGGCGCTCGTGCCGGACATCGTCCACGTCGGCAACCGCGACCAACGCTGGCCGTTCGACCCGACGCCTGACGGCGACGACCGCGGCATCCAGCCCAACTGGCTGCCGAACCCCGACCAGCGCGGCCCGCAGACCACGCAGCTCGCGGACCTGATCCGTATGGACGCCAGCTCGGCGGCGTCGGTCCTGATCATGATCAGCGACGGCGGCGGCAGCTTGGACGTCGAGTTCAGCTTCACCGACGGCAGCACCTACGTCGACACCATCGGCGCGGGCGACTGGTTCGGCGGCCCGTACCCGGGCTCGGACAGCTTCGACCGCGGCCGCACGCCTGGCGCGGCGGGGCTCAACATCGACGAGCGCACGATCGACCTGAGCGGCCAAGCGGGCAAGATCCTGCAGGCCGTCAGCTTCCAGAACGCGTCGAACAGCAACGCGGGCTACGCGATCTTCGCGATGAACGTGATCGGCTGCGTGGAGTGCGCGAGCGGCGCGCTCGCCCAGGTCAACAACCTTGGCGGCGGCACGGGCCCGTCGATCTCGACGTCGAGCAACGGCTCGCTCGGCTGCGACCTCGACTGGACCGTCAGCGGCGGCCCGGCCAACGCCCCCGGCGTCTGGCTGATCGGCGCGGGTGTCACCTCGGTGCCGGTCTCGTTGATCGTCCCCGGCTGTAGCGGCACGGTCGCGACGCCGAGCCCGATCATCTTTAACGCGGCGCTCGACGCCAACGGCGAGTCGACCTTCAGGCTGTCGTTCCCGGCGGTCGTGAACCAGGCGCTCTGTGGCTTCCAGGTCACGGCGCAGCACGGCACGTTCGCTTCGCCGCCGTGCCCGTCGCTCAGCGACGCGCTGGCCATCACGGTCGGCAACTGATCCGGCGTGGCCCGCAGGGCCGCGGCGCCGTCTCGGCGCCGCGCGCCCGCTCGTTCGGCGTCGCCCCGCGGGCCGCCTGATCTCACCGCGCGCCGCCGCAGGCGAGCGCGCAGCACTGCACCCTGCATAGGTGCGGTCTACGCGCCCAGGTTGGGGCGCCGCGTGACCCTGCCAGCGACCTTAGCCGTCGCCCGGCGCGATCACTGCGGCGTGAACTGCACCGTGACGGTGCGCAGCACGTTGCTGAGCGCGTCCGCGTTGGTGTAGGTGCTCAGGCGGATCTCGAAGTCGCCGTCCACCGTCAGCGGCTGCTGATACAGGTCGTTCAGCATGCCGGACTGCCAGTCGAAGATCGCGTCGTTGCCGATGTCGGCCATCGTCCACCCTGACCCCGCGAGGCTGGAGGCGACGCCGCTCAGCTGGATCGTCAGCGTGCCGGCCACCGGCTCGGTCGTGAACAGCGTGATCATCGCCTGGTGCTCGCCGACCGTGCCGATCGCGTTGGAGCCGAAGCTGAACGCCTCCTCCTCGACCGTGAAGGTGACGGTGCCGGTCGCGCTGTCTTCGACTAGGTCAAACATCGCCCCGGCGGTGCCGTGCTCGCTGCTCGGCACCGGCATGCCGGCGTTCTCGACGGAGAACGAGACGCCGCTGAGCGGCGTGCCGCTGGGGACCGTCGTGTTGGAGCCGATCACCTCGGCGCGCATCGGGCCGTTGGCGACCGCGCTGGCGTTGACGGTCGGCGCCGTCGGTCCCGGGTTGGGGTCGGCCGTCGCGGTTTGCTGCTGGTTCGTGTCCAGCTCGCACGACGCCAACAACAGCGCCGCGCACGCCGGGATCCAGGCGTGCGCAGCAGGGCGCCCCGTCGATCGGGATGGGTTGCAGGTCATGAGACGAAGGGGTCGAAGTTGGGGCAGGCTCCTGCGGTAGGTACCGATAGGCACAAAAGCCTACCCCACGTCCAGCCCGTTGGTCGGCGCAGGGGCGCCGCGCGCGCGGCGCGCGGCGCGGTCGCTGGACAGCACGCTCACAATGCGCGCCGTGCCATGGGCGCGACGCAGCGCTGGTCGCCGCCTTGACGGAAGCGGAAACTCGCGCGGCGGCGCCGCCGCCGCGCCGGTCCGCGGGCTCAGCCGCGCGGGCCGTCCCAGTCGCCGATGTTCATCTCTTCGAGGCCGGCTTTGCGCAGCGGCTCGGTGGCGTCGTTCATCGCCCGCATGCCAAAGTCGATGCCTGCGACCGTGCGCAGCGGCCGCTGCCCCTTCGGCTGGTCGATCAAGTCCTCGAAGATGTCGATGACGAGCTTCGCGTCGGTAGGCGCGGCGTCGTCAGAGAACATCTGCATGAGGCTCTCCGTGAACTCAGAGAAGAACGTGTTCACGTGGGCGTACGCCGCCTTGACCTCGGGGTCGTCGACGTGCGTCATGTTGTCGAAGAACTTCGTCTCGAACGGGCCGGGCTCGACCAGGACGACGTCGACCCCGAGCGGCGCCAGCTCGTAGCGCATCGCTTGGCTCATGCCCTCGAGGCCCCACTTGCTCGCGTGGTAGGCGCCGAACCCGGGCATCGCGCCGCGGCCAGCGATGGAGCTGACCTGGATGATCAGGCCGTCCCCTTGCGCGCGCATGATCGGGAGCACGGCGTTGGCGGCGCGCATCGCGCCGACGATGTTGAGGTCCAGCTGCGCGAGCAGCTCTGCGCCGCTGAAGGTCTCCATCGCGCCGCCGTAGCCGCAGCCGGCGTTGTTGATCAGCACGTCGACGCCGTCGAGCTCGGCGACCGCGCGCTGGACGCTGTCGTCACAAGTGACGTCCATCTCATGCACCGAGATGGAGACGCCCTCGGCCTCCGCGAAGTCGCAGAGCGCCTGCTTCGCGGGGGCGTTGCGGCCGTCGCTGGCGCGCATGGTCGCGTAGACGTGGTGGCCGCTCTTGGCGAGCTGCTTGGCGGCGTCGAAGCCGAAGCCGCTGCTGCAGCCGGTGATCAGGATCTTCTTGCTCATGGTTAATACGGAGGGGCTCTTGGGTGCTAGGAGAACCTAAAGACGGCGCGCGCGACGTCTACTGGTAGGTG
>JAYYEE010000315.1:0-6363 GCA_036160175.1 Planctomycetota bacterium | reverse complement strand
GCCCCAACCGACCGCCGAACTCCTTGAGCATGTCCAGCGTCGAGAGGCCGCGCTTCTCGACCCACATCCACACGTGGTCGCCGTGTCCTGCGGGCTCATACGCAGGCACCTCTTCGACGACGAAGTCTTGCGGCTCGACCTTGTAGCGGCCGTCAAATCTGCCGGCCCCGCAGCCGCGCGGCACCGGACGGATCGGCTTCATCAGCTCAGCCCTTCTTGGCCTTAGCCTTGGCCTTGGCCTTGGCCTTGGCCTTCGACTTCTTCGGCTTCTTGGCAGGCTCCGCGTCCGCGACGGGCGCGTCTTCGACGACAGCGGCGGAAGGCCCCTCAGACGCATAGGCCGCGACAGCGTCCCGCCCCGTCGCGTAGGCAAGCAATCTCGCGAGCTCGTCGCGCATGCGAGCGCGGTCGACGATGCAGTCGATCTGCCCCTTCTCTAGTAGGAACTCCGAGCGTTGGAAGCCCTTGGGGAGCTCCTTCTTGATGGTCGTCGCGATCACTCGCGGCCCAGCGAACCCGATCAGCGCACCGGGCTCCGCGATCAAAAAGTCACAGACCGACGCGAACGACGCCGTCACGCCGCCCGTAGTGGGGTGGGTCATCACCGAGATAGAAACTCCACCCGCTGCGTGGAGGCGCTGTAGCGCGCCGCACGTCTTCGCCATCTGCATCAGCGAGACGGCGCCCTCGTGCATACGCGCGCCGCCAGAGCAGGCGAACAAGACCACCGGCAGCCCGTCCTCGAGCGCGCGCTCGCAGAGCCGCGCGATCTTCTCGCCCACGACCATGCCCATCGAGCCGCCGAGGAACTGGAAGTTCATCACCCCGAGCGCGCACGGGATGCCCTTGATCTTGGCCAGCCCCGTCACCATCGCGTCGGACTCGCCCGTCTTCTTGCGGGTCGCGACCAGCTTCTCGCCGTACGGCATCCGGTCGTTGAACTCCAACACGTCCTCGGCGCCCAGCCGATCCCAGAGCTCTTCGAAGGCCCCGGCATCGGCCGTCAGCGCGACGCGATCGCGCGCCGGCAGCGTGAAGTGGTAGTTGCAGTTCGGGCAGACACGGTTGCGCTGCTCGAACTCCTTACGGAACAGCATCGCCCCGCAGGACTCACACTTGATCCAGAGCCCACCGGGCATGTCCTTCTTCTTACCGAAGCGAGTCCAAGCCATTTCGTTCGCCGCCATTGAGGATGAGAGGGGAAGGCCAAGACGATAGCGAGCGGCCGGCCTGACGCCAGCATTCCGCGCTCATCGAGGATCACCACCGCCTGCAAGCCGTTCTTTCTCAGCGAGTTGACGCAGCTCCCCTACCCGCTGCGCGCGGTTCGAGGCGCCAAAGACTGCGGTCCCGGCGACGAACACATTGACCCCTGCGCGCGCGCATTCCGAGATGGTCGCCAGGTTGACGCCGCCGTCGATCGACACCTCCCCTGCAAAGCCAAGGTCCCGCAGCGCGCGGACCTTCGGCAGCACCTCCGGCATAAAGGCCTGGCCTCCGAAACCTGCGAAGACCGACATGATCAGCACCAAGTCGAGCTCGCCGAGATATGGCTCCAACCGCTCGATCGGCGTGTCGGGCTGGACTGACAGCCCCGCGCGACACCCGCGATCGCGGATGCGGCGCAGCAGGGCGGAGACGTCGCCGCCTTGCTCAACCTCTACGTGGAACGTGAGCCAGTCCGAGCCAGCGTCTACGAACGCGTCTGCATAAGACCACGGATCCGCGATCATCAGGTGTGTATCCAGCGGCTTCTTCGCGTGCCGCTTGACGGCCTCCACCACGCACGGACCAAACGTGAGGTTGGGCACGAACCGCCCGTCCATGACGTCCAGATGGAGGACGTCTGCGCCAGCGCCTTCGACCGACGCGATCTCGCCGCGCAGATCTGCGAAGTCAGCCGCGAGCAGCGAAGGCGCGATGCGGACCGGGTGCATCGTCCTAGTATGCCGCGGCGGCGCCGCCGCTGCGAACATCCGCGACGCCGACGCGCGTCCCGTCCGGACGCAGCTCTGCCGCGTAGACCAAGGCGATACCGCGCGGGGTCGCGCGGAACTTATGCCCCTTGGCGGCGAGCGCGCGCCGCACGTCGCCCGGCAACGACAAGGCCTCCCACTGGATGTGGTCCGGCAGCCACTGGTGATGCACGCGCGGCGCCTCGACCGCCCGCTGCAGCGGCATGCCGTGGTCGATGACGTTCAGCAAGACCTGCATCACCGCCGTGATGATCCTGCCCCCGCCAGGCGCGCCGATGACGTACCGCAGCTCACCGTCCTTGCACACGATGGTCGGCGTCATGGATGACAACATTCGCTTGCCTGGCGCGATCGCGTTCGCCTTGCCGCCGATCAGACCGAACTGGTTGGGGACCCCCGGCTTCGCCGAGAAGTCGTCCATCTCATTGTTAAGGAAGAAGCCGCACCCGTCTGCGACGCAGCACGATCCAAACGTCGAGTTGATCGTCGTCGTGCATGACACCGCGTTGCCGTCCTTATCAATGATCGAGAAGTGCGTCGTGTCGTCGCTCTCCTTTGCACCGGGCGGCACGCCCGGGCCGACGTCGCTCATTTGGTCGAGGTCGATGCCAACCCCGCGCTCATCCGCGTAGCTGCGGCTGATCAGCCCCTCTACAGGGACCTCGTAGAAGTCCGGGTCCCCGAGCCAGCGACCTCGATCGGCGTAGGCGCGGCGCATCACCTCGGTGAGCAAGTGGATGTAGTCGCTGCTGCCGAAGCCCAACGGCTTCAGCTCGAAGCGCGCCAGCATGTTGAGCATCTGGATCATCGCGACGCCCCCAGAAGACGGGGGCCCCATGCTGATCACCTCGTAGCCCCTGTAGTTGGTGCGCACAGGCTCGCGCTCCGCAGCGACGTAGGCGCGCATGTCGTCTGTGGTCACGAAGCCGCCGTCCCGCGCCATATGCGCCGCGAGGCGGGCCGCGGTCTCGCCTTCGTAGAACCCGCGGCGCCCCTCGGAGGCAAACCTCGCCAGCGTCTCAGCAAGGTCCGTCTGAACCAACACGTCGCCCTGCTTCAGCGGCGCCCCGTCACGGAAGAAGACCTCGCGCGTCGACGCAAAGCGTCCCAGCTTGCCGCGCTTACTGTACAGCGCCGCGGCGAGGTGGCGATCGACGGCGACCCCCTCACGCGCGTAGCGGATCGCGGGCGCTGCGACCTCTGCGAGGTTCTTCGTGCCGAACTTCTGCAGCGCGTGGAGGAGACCGGCGGGGCTACCGGGGACCCCCGCTGCCGTCACGCCGAGCTGCACCTTGTCGTTGTCGACCGACCCATCGTCGCGCAGATACATGTCGCGCGTCGCGGACTTTGGCGCGCGCTCGCGGAAGTCGATGGTCGTGACCTCCCCGCCGAGCGTCCGATACACGAAGAAGCCGCCGCCGCCGAGGTTGCCCGCCTGCGGGTGCGTCACCGCCAAGGTCAGCGCGACCGCGACCGCTGCGTCGACAGCGTTGCCGCCGTCTTCCAAGATCCGCAGCCCCACCTGCGTCGCGTGCGGGTCTTGGGTAACCACCACGCCGTGCGCGCCGCGCGCGACGAGGTCATTGGGCCGCGGCCCCGCCGAGGCCACGAGCGCCACCGCGACCAGCCCGCACCCGAACGCCCGCGCGCGCATCTATCGCCCCTCTCGATCGGCCTCGTCACCAAGCCCTTCGCCAAGCTTGACGCCTTGCCCTTTGAGGTAATCGAGGACCCTCTGCAGCTCTGCCTCCATGCCTTCGAGCTCAAGCGCGATAAAGCCGCCCTCGTCGGTCACGGACGCGCCGCGGATGTTGACCACGACGTCAAACTCGCGGTTGATCTGATACAGCAGCGGCTCACGGACGAGGTCCTGGTTGAACTCGAAATGGATGTTCTTCTTGGTCTTCACGAAGCTATCTGTCGATCCCTGGATATCGGGGCGAAAGACTATAGCGACTCTGAGCCGCTCGCCGGACAGCATTCTGTCCAGCGCAGAGGATTGCCCCTTGCGCAGGCTCCAGGCCCGGCTACGGTGCTGCCCGCAAGGTCGCGTAGCCAAGTGGTTAGGCAACGGATTGCAAATCCGTCTACGGCGGTTCGATTCCGCCCGCGACCTCCATTTCCCTCGCCCGCGGTCGCTCGGAGGGACGCTTAGGCGACGGCGACGACGCCCGCTCCCAGGCCGACCCTGGAAGAGAATGTGCGGGGAGCGGGGTTCGAACCCGCATGACCGATCTCGGTCCGCGGCTTTTAAGGCCGCTGCGTCTGCCAATTCCGCCATCCCCGCGCAGGGTGACTCGTGGAACTAGCACGAGAGCAGGTTCGACGCTTCAGATCTAGCCTCTGATCGCGCGGATCAGCGTGTCTGCTGTGGCGAGCACATCGCCCCCGTCCGGCGGCGGGCCGCCGAAGCGCGCTTGGTCTAGGGCCGCGTGCACTTGTTGCAGCTGAGCCAGCCCTTCAGGCGCGACCCCCCGTCGCGCGAGCGCGCTCCACGTCGACGCTGCAGCGAAGGCCGGCAAGCCACCGACCGTCGCGAGCAGCTGCTCAAACGCAGCCGCGCACGCCGCGGGCTCGCCTGACGCGACCGCTGCACGCAGCGCCGACTCAGCCGCCCTGAGCCCCCGCCGCCGCCTGCCCCCGACGCACCAACGCTGCAGGGACAACCCGATCACTGCCGCCAAGACGAGCGCCCACCGCCACCACCCGACAACGCCCTCGCGCGCCGCCGCGTCGTCCCGGATCAGCTGCTCTACGCCGGCGTCGAGCTCGACGCCCGGGCGCCGGGCGATCACCCGCACCGGCACCGCGCCGCCGCCCAACCGCTCGATCATTCCCTTCTCCGGCAAGTATGTGACGAATGAGATGCCTGCGACCGCGTCCAGTCCCTCTCGGAGCGGGATCAAGGACAGCCGAAACCGGCGCGCAGCCTCCAGCGGCTCCTCCAGCACTCCTTGGAGATGAAAGCCGTCTAAGCCTGCAAACGTCGGCTTATCGAAGCCTCTGAGGTTCGTGCGCTCGTCGCCCGCGATCGTCATCACGACCTCGAACACCTGGCCCACGGCGACCTCATAGCCGCCGCTGACGAGCTCGACGTTGAAGTCTCCCACAGCGCCGCAGTAGCCCGCAGGCGCCGCGGCAGCGATCGACCCGACCCTTACACGGCGCGCCGCGCTCGAGACCGTAGCCTCGCGCCGGTCGACCGGCTCCCTCCCCCTCAGGAGGTGGTCTCGGAACTCCGTCGCGTAGGCGAAGCGCACGTTCGCCGGCGCCAGGTTGAGGACGCCGGCTTCCTGCGGCACCAGCCGGGTTCGCACCTGCAGTCGCGCGAACGCCCGCCCGTCTCGCACGTCATCTGGGAGCGCGATCGCGCGGACCCCCACGCCACTGACCCCGACGACGATGCTCGACGACGACGGCGGAGGCGCGAGCACTTCGGCGTCCCAAGCGCTGCCGCTTTGCAGCCACGGCAACGTCAGATGCCACGGCACGTCCGCCCGCCGCCGCACCATCGCGACCGCGTATTCGTCGAACCAGGCGCGCTCCCAGCTGACGGTCACCGTGACGATGACTGGCTCCTCGAGCACCGCCGTTGCCGGCGCGGCGACCTCGACGAAGCACCGCGACGGCGCCTGACCATAGGCGGTCGCCGCGATGGCCGCGCAAACCCATATCGCTCGGGTCACCAATCTCGACCCCCGAGCTGCGCGCTACCCCGCGAGCGCTCCTGACGACCTCGCACCTTTTCTCGCTGCTGGGACCGCACGAGCGCCTGCAGCTGCAGCAACTCGCTAGCAGACAGCGCCTCCTGCATCACCTCAGGGATGACCACCTCAGGCGGCGACTCGCGCCTCGGCGGCTCGACGACGGGCTCAGGTTGGGGTGCGTCCTCTTGCTTCGCCTCCTTCGGCGTCGCCGCTGCACGTGCGGCTTCGACCTCGGCGCGACGCAGGAGCGTCCGCTCTAGGTTCCTAACCGCCGCGCCCCAGTCCGGGCGGAGCCGAACCGCCACACGGAATTGCGCCTCGCTCTGCTGCATCGCACGGGTCGCCATCACCCAGGCCATCGGCTCGGCGTCTGGGAGCGTCGCCGCGACCACGGCCCGCTCGCCGTGTTGACGCGCAGCCAAGGCGAGCACAAACGCCGCGTCGGCGCGCCGCCCCGCGACGTCGGAGAGCGGCGCGACCAGCTCCTCGGCGTCGCGACTACGCAGCAATCGCAGCGCACACAACCCAGCGTTGAGGCGGACCTCAGGGCGGACCGCTGCCCCATCGCGTTCGAGGATCGCCTGGAAGCTCTCGAACGCCGCCTCGTATTCACCGCGACGATACTTGTCGAGCGCGGCGGCGAACGAACCTGG
The DNA here is from genome assembly GCA_036160175.1 of Planctomycetota bacterium. Taxonomy (GTDB): domain Bacteria; phylum Planctomycetota; class UBA1135; order UBA1135; family UBA2386. Next base: position 27 of record JAYYEE010000315.1, on the reverse strand, counting down.
CGACGGCGCGGATGGATCTTGCGCGCC
>JAYYEE010000314.1:0-10830 GCA_036160175.1 Planctomycetota bacterium | reverse complement strand
GCCGACTCCTTGACCCTGCACCCATACCTCGGCGGCGACTCGGTCGCCCCGTTCTTGAAGTGGTGCCCGCGCGACGGCGGCGGCCGCGGGGTGTTCGTGCTCGTCCGGACGAGCAACCCAGGCGCAGCCGACCTACAAGATCTGCGAATCGGTTCCGAACCCCTTTGCGAGCGGGTCGCGCGCACGGTTCATGAGTGGGGGGAGGGTCTAGAGCAAGAGCACGGCTACCACGCGGTCGGCGCCGTCGTCGGCGCCACCTGGCCCGATGAGCTGGCCCGACTGCGCGGCCTGATGCCCAACTCCTGGCTCCTGATCCCTGGGGTCGGCGCCCAAGGGGGCAAGGTCGAAGACCTCGCGGCGGCATTCGACAAGCGCGGCCTCGGCGCCCTCGTCAACCAGAGCCGCGGCATCATGCAGTGCTTCGCGCCCGCGTCGCAGGACTGGCTAGACCAGATGGACCAAGCGTGCGCGACCTTCGCCGCAGATTGCCGCCAAGTCGCCGTCCCGACCCGCTGAACCACCAGGCAAACCCCGCACGTGACCTCAACCTTGCGCCACATCTCCTTCCGGCACCTCGGCACCACCGAGGTGCACCAGCGGTTCCTCGAAGGAGATCGCGACCTCGGCGGCTTCCTCGGTCTGCGCGCCCGCAGCGTCGAGGAGCTGCTCAAGCGCGCCCCGACCGGCGCCGAGCGCGTCATCCCGCGTGACGAGCTGGTCGCGTCATTGACCGCCTACGCCGACCGCTACGACGCCCCACCTCAGGTCTACGCCAACATCGAGGCGTTGCGAGACCCCGAGACCCACGTCGTCGTCACGGGGCAACAGCCTGGCTTGCTGGGTGGGCCGCTGTTTTGCCTTCACAAGGCCGCGACGGCCATCCGCCTCTGTGACGAGATCCAGCGGCAGGGCGGACCTAAGTGTGTGCCGTTGTTCTGGAATCACAGCGACGACCACGACCTCGCCGAGGGCAACCGCGCCTTCCTGATCAACCAGAGCCAGGAGGTCCAACGCTTCCGGCTCGACCTCAACACCCACAACGAGGCGCTGCGCGAGATCAGGATCGGCCGCGAAGTGGAGCGGCTGCTTGAAGAGGTGAAGCCCCTGCTCCCCAACTCTGAGTTCCACGCAGACCTGTTGGAGACGCTGACGCCCACACACCCGGACGACACGCTCGGCGCGCTGCAGGCGCGCATCATGTTTGAGGCGTTCGGTCGCCACGGGTTGATGGTCATCGAGCCGCGCGACCTCCCCGACAGCGCCTTCGAGCCGCTGGAGCGGTGGTGGACGCGGTCCCAAGAGATCCGCGACCTCGTCAACAAGACCTGCGACGACCTCCACGACCTCGGCGTGGACATCACCCTCGACCCCGCCGCGACGATGATGTTCGCGATGAACGCCAATCGACGGGAGCCTTTGGCGGATGGCGAAGATTACGGGGAAGCGCGCAACCTGTCGCCTGGCGTCCTGCTCCGGCCGCTCTGGCAGGACGCGTGCCTGCCGACCATCGGCTTCGTCGTCGGGCCAGGCGAGTTGAGCTACTTGTCCGCCGTCGCGCCGCTCTACCGCCTCCTCGGCGTCCCCAAGCCAGTGTTCGTGCCGCGGTCATCCTTGACCATCGTCGATCCGTCTACGCAGCGAGCGCTGCAACGGTTCGAGCTAGACCTGCCCGACCTGAGCGAGAGTCCGGAGCGGCTCGCTGAGCGGTTGTTGCAAGGAGAGGGCGGGCGCGGAGGTGACATCGAAGGGTCACTCGACAACATCAAGCACCGGCTGCGCAACGACCTCGACGCGGTCGAGAAGCAGCTCCAGACGCTAGACGCCTCCATGACAGGCGCGCTCGATCGCGCGCGCAGCAAGGCGATCGATGAGATCGAGCGGCTTCAGAACAAGGTCCGTAACGCGCGACAGAACCGCGAGGGGACGGGGATCAAGCAGCTGCGGCGGCTTTGCAACTCGCTGCGCCCTCGAGCTCGGATGCAAGAGCGCGTGTTCGGGCCGATCACATACCTAAACGCCTACGGTCCGAGGCTCGCCGATGAGTTGATCGGGGCCGCAGATCCTTTCACGATCGACCACGGAGTGTTGGAGCTGTGAACGCAACAGACCCACAGACCTTGCCGACCTGCGACGTGCTCGCTTTCGGGCCGCACCCCGACGACGTCGAGATCGCCTGCGGCGGCTCCCTGCTGTTGCTTAAGCGGGCCGGCCAGTCGATCGCCGTGGTCGACTGCACCCGCGGCGAGATGGGGTCGCGAGGCACAGCGGCAGACCGAGACGCCGAGGCGAAGGCGGCGGCGACGGCACTCAACCTCGACGCGCGCGGCAACCTCGCCCTCCCAGACACCCGCGTCCGCGACGACGACTCGTCGACCGACCTGGTCGTGGCGGCGATCCGCGCGGTGCGACCCCGCCTCATCTTCGCGCCGCACGAGCGCGACGTACACCCCGACCACACCAACACCGCGCGGCTCGTTGGACGCGCCCACTTCTTGGCTGGTCTGCGCAACTACCAGCCACAGCTAGGCGCTCCACACCGCGCCGCGACCCTCCTTCGCTACCTCGGCAACCAGTGGGTCGAGCCGACGCTCGTTGTCGACATCGCCGAGGTCGCCGAGCAGAAGCTCGCCGCGGTGCGGTGCTACCGATCACAGCTAGGCCCGGGGGATCGCGGGCACCTCGTCCAGGGCCTCGACCTGTTGGACCGCACAGTCGTCCGCCAGCGCGCGATGGGGGCGATGATCGCTGCGGCTGCCGGCGAAGGCTTCTGCCATGAAGGCCCGCTGCGGGTCGCCGCGCTCGAGTGGCTCACGCGGTGACGTTTCTGCGGCCGACGCAGACAACGATGTCACCGGATTCGGACTCGCGCGGACGCGGAGCGTCCGTCAAGATGGGCGGGCTGGGAGGCACCTCATGAAGCGAATCGCGGTCATCAATCAAAAGGGCGGCGTCGGCAAGACCACCACCACGGTCAACCTAGGCGCAGCGCTCGCGCATCACGGGCGGCCGACGCTCCTGCTCGACCTCGACCCGCAGGCGAACATGACGGTGCATGTCGACAAGCGGCCCGACATGGAGAGCGACACGCTCACCAACCTGCTGATCGACGATAAGCCGCTCAACGACCTCATCCAGGCGACATCCCTCGAGCGGCTCTCGGTCGTGCCCAGCGACACGTCGCTCGCGGGGGTTGAGCAGGTCCTCGCCAACCGCATCGGTCGCGAGACGATCCTCCGGCAGGCGCTCGAGAGCGCCAAGGTCGAGGAGCGCTTCGACTTCGTCTTGTTCGACTGCCCGCCGTCGCTCGGCGTGCTCAGCGCCAACGCGCTGGTCGCTGCGGACTACGTCGTGATCCCGATGCAGGCTGAGTACCTCTCCCTGCAAGGCATGGCCAAGCTGCTCGAGGTGATCGACCTGGTGCAGAAGCAGTTGAACCCGAACCTGCAGATCGCTTGCGTGCTGCCGTGCATGCTCGACTCTCGCACCAACCTCTCGGCGGAGGTCTTGCGGGAGATCGAGGAGCACTTCGGCAAGCTGTTGACGGAGACGAGAATCCGCAACAACGTCAAGTTGGCCGAGGCGCCCAGCTTCGGCCGCACCATCTTCGAGCACGCTCCCGACAGCAACGGCGCCAAAGACTACGCGGCCTTCGGCCTCGAGTTCCTTGGCATGATCGGCGAGGGTGACGCTTCCTCAACCGCCAACGATGTCAGTGAGGACCCGGAGCTCGTCGAGCGCCCGGGGGAGCCGCCAGCGACGGCAGAGGTCGCGGTAGAGGCTGAGGCGGAGGTTAAAGCTGAGGCGGAGGCTGAGGCGGAGGCTGAGGCGGAGACGGGGTTGGAGGGCGACGCCGAGGCCGACGCCTAGGAGATTTTCGCCACTAGGCCTCATCTCCGAGGCCAGAAATGGTCGATAGCGCCGTTGTTATGGCGTACGACCAACCCGACGTTGAGCTGCTCTCCACGATGCTGCACCAGTGCCTGGGCCGCATCGACGAGGAGGCCTTTGGGATCCAGCATGCCGCCGGCGCGTCGCTCGACGTCCACGCGGCAGATCGGATCGAAGACGCCACGGGCGAGCTCCAAGAGCTCTGCGACACGCTGATGGAGGTGGAGGCCGCCCGTGACCACGCGGACGTCAACGCGATCGTCGCCGCGGTCGCAGGAGAGAGCCTGCATCACCTCCACGTCCCGATCGTCCAACGCCACGACCTCTGCGCTGGCCCTGCGCTGGCCGCCTCACCCGCTTCGATGGTCGCTAGCGCCATCCGGCGAGCGCTGTCTATGGCAGTGCAGCCCTTGGCACCGGGCGGACAGTTGAGCCTCCGGACACGCATTGAGGCCGGGTCCGTCTTGTTCGAGGTGGACAGCCTCGGCTGTCACCTGGATGAAGCGGCGGCGGTGCGCGCCGAGACCTTGCGCGCGTTCGCCCAGGAGTTGGGGGGCGCATGCAACGTGCACAGTGAGGGTGACGACCTCTACCTCGTGCTCCAGATGCCACAACTGATCTCGACCGACCCAGGCGATCGGCGCTGAATCGCGTAGGATCCGCGGGATGCGGATCGGCATTGTCTGTTACCCGACGGTTGGCGGCAGCGGCGTCGTCGCCACCGAGATGGCGATCGCCCTCGCGGCGCGTGGGCACGAGATCCACCTGCTGAGCTACGACCGCCCGAGCCGACTTCGCGAGGACGTGCCTGGGCTGCGCTTCCACGAAGTCGCCGTCTCCGCGTATCCGTTGTTCCGGTTCCCGCCCTACGATCTCGCGCTCGCGACGAAGATGCTGGAGGTCCACGAGGAGGCGGGCGTCGACCTATTCCATGTCCACTACGCGATCCCGCACGCGGTCAGCGCCTTCCTCGCACGCAGCATGTGCGGCGGCAGCCTGAAGTTCGTCACGACCCTGCACGGCACAGACATCACCGTCGTAGGCAGCGACCGGAGCTACCTTAGGCCGACGCGGTTCGCGCTCGAACAATCTGACGCGGTGACCGCGGTCAGTGGATTCCTCGCCGAAGAGACGAGGCGCATGTTCGAGGTCGAAGGCGAGGTCGAGGTCGTCCACAACTTCGTCGACACCGACCGGTTCTTGCCGCGTGGCTCTGAGCCATGGCACCGCCGCAAGGGCGGCGAGCGGGTCCTCGTGCACGCGTCTAACTTCCGCCCGGTCAAACGCGTGGCTGACGTCGTGCGCGCCTTCGGCGCGATCCAGCGCCAGATCCCAGCGAGGTTGTTGTTGCTCGGGGATGGCCCCGACAAAGAGCACGCCCTCGCCGTCGCCGACGACCTCGGGTGCGGTCACCGCGTCGAGCACCTTGGTGTCAGAGACGACCTCGAGAACGTCTTGCCGCAGGCCGACTTGTTCTTATCTGCCTCACAAACCGAGAGCTTCGGGCTCTCGATCCTTGAGGCCATGAGCTGCGGCGTCCCCTGTGTGAGCACAGATGTCGGCGGGGTAGCAGAGGTCGTCGGCGACGCGGGCGTGCTCGTCCCGCCCGGCGATCCAGAAGCCATGGCGCGCGCGGCGCTCGAGGCCCTCTCCGATCCTGCGAGCTACGACGCGCTCCGCCAGCGGGCGCAAGAGCGCGCGCGGAACCGGTTCACCAAAGAACAGATCGTCGCGAGCTACGAGGCGATCTATCGACGGGTCCTCGCATGAGCCACCGGACCGGCGGTCCTTGGTTCTGCGACGCCAACGCCGGCGGACCAGCGCTCCCTGAGGTGTTGGAGGAGTTCGTCGCGATCGAGCGCCGCTTCCCCGCCAATCCTTCCAGCGCGCACGCCGGCGGGCGCGAGGCGCGCGGCGCCCTTGAGCAAGCTCGGGAGCGCGTCGCCGCGGCGATCGGCGCGCGAGCGAGCGACGTCGTCTTCACGAGCGGGGGCACCGAGGCTGGGAACCTCGCCGTGCGCGGCCTCGGAGACCTCGACCGCCCTGTGTTGTTGGGTGAGCTTGAGCACCCAGCGGTGCGAGAGTCGGCGCGTGCACGCGGATGTATCGCGTGGGACGTTGATGGGACAGGCGCGGTGATCGTGACGCCGCCGCGCGCGCCGATCGGGCTTGTCGCGATCGTCCATGCACAGAGTGAGGTTGGGACGCTCCAGCCCGTTGAGGCCGCTGCGGACGTCGCCTGCCGTGAAGCCGTGCCGTTGTTCGTCGACGCGGCGCAGACGCTCGGTCGCGTAGCCCTGCAGCCGCTCTTTGACCTCGGCGCCGTCGTCGCCCTCTCACCTCACAAGGCTGGCGGGCTTCGGGGCAACGGGGTGCTCGTAGGACGCGACCTGTCGGCGCGGTTAGCGCCGTTGATGCACGGTGGCGGCCAGGAGCTCGGGCTTCGACCGGGCACGCCAAGCGTCGCCCTCGCGGCAGCCAATGCGCTCGCGATCGAGCTGGCGACCGAGACCTGCGACCAGCGCGCCGAGCAGATGAGACAGAACCGAGACGCCTTCGCCCAAGCGGTCCAGACGAGCGGGTGTCAGCACCAAGTTTTGACACCTCTACGGGATAGCGTCCCCAACACCATCATGATGTGCTTCGACGGGCTGGACGGCCGGAGCCTGTTACCAGCGCTCGACCTCGCCGGTGTCCAGGCTTCGCACGGGTCGGCTTGCTCGTCCGGCTCGCCTACGCCGCCGCCGGTGTTGGCCGCGATGTCTGTCGACGTTGCGCGCGCGCGCAGCTGCGTCCGGTTCAGTTTCGACTGGTTCGAGCGGCGTGACGGGTGTGCGCGCGCTGGCGCGACCGTCGGCGAGGTCGCGCTACGGTTGTGCAAAAAAAAGTAGCTGGTGTGTGACCCGCGTCATGCGAGCTCTCGATCGCGTCCAAGTTGTTGTTTTGCCAACGAGCAACGACCAAGAGTCATCAAGGTTCTGTGAGGAAAGGTGGGGGGTCGATGCGCAAAGTTGACCTCCCAGACTTGCATGGCTGCGTGCCGCCGATAGAAACGAGTGCGTCAGTCACGAGCGGATGCGACAGCTTGCCTAGCTAGACCGTCTGCTCACCGACGTGACCGCGCTTGTTGCCTGACAAGCCGCTCACGTCACCCGTCAGCACATCGTCTCTGCAACCAAAGACAGCTTCACAGGCTCCTGAGAACTCGCCCTCTCGCTGAGCCGTAAAGTCGTCGAGGAAGCCCGAATAACGCATCGTCAACCGGTCTGTACACACTTCACGACGCACTCGACACGCACCGACGGCAACTGACCACGTCCCTTCCAGCACCCACCGACCACTGACCTGCCTAGACCACCATGGTGGCCCACAAGTCCGACCCCGAACCAATGACCCGCCAACCTGCCGTCGCATCCACCAACGAGAACACGGCGACCCTTAAGAAGTTGCTCAACCACCTCGTGGTGAATGTCCGGCCTGAGCAGTTGGAGACCTGGTTCCGGTCGTTGGTCGTCGTTCGTGATGAGTCGGGTGAGGTTGAGCTCTCTGTGACGAGCCAGTTCGTGCGCGATTGGCTCGCTAAGAACTACCTCGCGGAGCTGCAGGCAGCCGTCGACGTCGCGACGGGCCGCGAAGGCAAGGGTCGACCACGCTTGGTCCTGACGTACCGCGCAGAAGATGGTCAAGACAGCTTGCGCCTCGTCCAACCCTCGCCGAACGAGGAGGTCGAGCGCCTGATCGGTCGCACCGAAGCGTCGAGCCGGGTCGGCCATGAGCAACCGCAGCGGAGCATTGACGGCGTCCCGACGCCGACCGTGACGCGCACCTCGTCCAACACGCCGGCGACGCCTAAGGGCGCTTCGTCGCAGCGCCCAGGCAACCCGCTCAACCCAAACTACACGTTCGACAAATTCGTCGTCGGCCCCTGCAACCGGTTGGCGCACGCGTCGGCGCTCGCGATCGGCGAGAACCCGGGTCACGCTTACAATCCGCTGTTCGTGCACGGCAACGTCGGCCTCGGCAAGACGCACCTGCTGCAAGCTATCTGTCACACGGTGCTGCGGCGGGATCCTGACGCCCGCGTGCTCTACATGAGCTGTGAGGACTTCACGAACAGCTACATCCAGGCGATCCAGGCCCACGAGATCGACTCCTTCCGCAACTTCCACCGCGGCGCGGACGTCCTCGTCATCGATGACATCCAGTTCCTCGCGAACAAAGAGAAGACCCAGGACGAGTTCTTCCACACGTTCAACGCGCTGTTCGACGGGCAGCGGCAGATCGTGCTCTCGTCGGACCGGCCCCCGGTCGAGATCCCGACGATCGAGGAGCGGCTCGTGAGCCGGTTTAAGTGGGGCCTCGTCGCTGAGGTAGAGACACCCTGTGTCGACACACGCAAGGCGATCGTTACGCACAAGGCCGCCGGCCGCGGGGTCGACCTCCCCGAAGAGGTCGCGCAGTTCCTGGCAGAGCGGGTGACCTCGAACATCCGAGAGCTGGAGGGTGCGGTCATCAAGGTGGTTGGCTTCGCAGCCATCACTGACCAACCCATCACGCTGTCCCTAGCAGAGAGCTGCCTGCGGGGCATGCCGATGCGGCGGGCGCAGGTCACGGCCGAAGAGGTCATGAGCTTGATCACCGGAGACTTTGCGATCACCGCGCGTGAGTTGATCGGGAAGAGCCGGACGCAGTCCGTCAGCCTCCCGCGTCAGATCGCCATGTATCTCCTGCGAGAGCACACGGAGAACTCGCTCGAGGACATCGGCAAGATCTTCGGCAACCGCGACCACACGACGGTGATCTACGCGGTCAACAAGATCCGTGAACGCTCGCAGAAGGACCGGATGTTCAAGGAGACGCTCGACAACTTGAGCAGCCGCCTGATGACCCGGTCTTTCCGGTCCTGAGCGCCGCTCAGACGCTCCCTGCAGCTCCTTCGGGCCTCGTGACGAGTCGGGGTCCGTGAGGAGCAGCTTCGTCGCCACGAGCTGATATCTTGGCTGACGCGTCCTTCGGTCTGCGCTGGGAGGCTTCTGCGCGCCGCCCTTCCTCCCCCCGTCGCGCGCCGGCACGCGCTGCTCATCTCTTGACGCCTTGGGGCCGCGGAGGTGACCACGTAGCACCTGGCCAGTTCGGCTGGTCACGAGATCCGTGAGGACTGCGAGGACATGTTTTGGAGCCTTCGCGGACTACCGTGGATCGTTCTCTGCAGACCCACGCCGCGCGCCTCTGAGTTGTCCCCGATGGGGAGACTGATCGAAGCTTTCGGGCAGGTTTTCCCATCGATTTTCAAGGATCAGGAACGGCCATCTATCGGTGCTTTCGAGTCGATCGTAGAGGGTTTAGCGGCTATCCTCTCCACACTCGTGACGGCACGGATGAGTGAGTAATAGAGAGAATTCTCTACCTAAGAACACTCACCCCGTTTCGCGCGCCATCTGCCAGGCTGAGCACCCGCTCTGCTTGGTAACTAGCAACTGGTGAAGGCCTGGTTTCACCAACTCCGCACCTGAGATCTCCGCACCTCCCAAGATGAAAATCCTCTGTGATCGCACGGCGTTGCTTGAAGCCGTTAGAGTCGTGTCATCGTTGGTACCCTCTAAGACCACCAAGCCCATCTTGCAGAACGTCCTCCTCCGCGCTGGTAAGGAGGGGATCTCCTTGTTCGCAACGGACCTCGAGATGGCTGCCAAGGTCCAGCTCGACTCGGTGAAGGTCAGTAAGGAGGGCGCTGTGCTGCTCCCAGGCAAGGAGACCGCGGCCTTGCTGCGTGAGCTGACGGACCCCACGGTCACGTTCCAGAGCTCGGACCTGCGTTGCAAGATCGAGAGCGGCGGCGGCTCCTTCGTGCTGCTCGGCGAGGATCCGGAGCAGTTCCCAAGCGAGGCCAAGGTGAAGTCTGGCAAGCGTCTCGATATCGAGGCCGGTGTGATGCTCAGGATGATCCAGGAGACGATGTTCGCGGCGGCGCGGGAAGAGACCCGCTACGCGATCAACGGCGTCCTGCTGGACGTAGGGGGCGGCTGCGTGCGATTGGTCGCGACGGACGGCCGCCGACTTGCGATCAGCTATCAAAATGACGTGGAGACGGGTGACGACCTCGCCTTCAAGGTGGTCGTCCCGTTGCGCGCGCTCCAGACCCTCGCTCGGGCGCTGGGCGACGAGAGCAAGGAGACCTTGAGCGTCGAGGTCGGCGATAAGCAGATCGTGTTCACGACCGGCAAGATGCAGCTTGTTAGCCAGCTGCTTGACACCCGTTTCCCCGACTACGAGGGGGTCATGCCTAAGGCAGCGGATACGACCATCGAGGTCCAAAAAGCCGTGCTCGAGGGCGCGCTGCGGCGCGCGGCGATCCTGTGCTCTGCAGACATGCGGATGGTCCGGTTTGACATCGGCGACCAGCAGATGCGCATGACCGCGGAGAGCACCGCTCGCGGCCGCGCCGACGTCGCGATCGACGCCGGCGGGAAGGGCGCGGGCGGCAACATCAACTTCAACCCGGACTACATCTTAGAGGCGCTGCGCCAGTGCGACCTGGAGCAGGTCCGGCTCGACATGTCCGACGACTCGATGCCGGCGAAGTTCACACTCGGTGAGTCGTTCACCTATGTGGTGATGCCCATCAGCGGCGCGTAGCGACCACCAACCTGTGAAACCACGACGAGGATCGGATCCGCTCGCGATCGGTGACCTGCTCAAGGACATCGTCAAACAGGCTGGTTCGGGTAAGTCGAGGCGAGTCTACCTAGACGCAATCGAACAACTCCTAGGCCCTGAGTTGGCTCCTCACTGTGAGGTGTTGAGCTGCCGTAAGGGCCGCCTCGTGATCCAACTCGACTCAGCCCCCCTCTACGCAGAGTTGAGCGGCTTTCGCCGCGAAGAGCTCCGCATCCGAATCAACCAACTCGTTCCCGATCAACCGATCGCCGACCTGTCATTCCG
>JAYYEE010000313.1:0-3388 GCA_036160175.1 Planctomycetota bacterium | reverse complement strand
CGCCGTCCTTCTTCTCTTCCTTCTTCGGCTCGGGCTTCTCGAAGTGGATCACCATGAGGTCGGTGTCGTCGATCAGCGTGTAGCGCTTGACCGCTTCGATCTTCTCGACCTCACCGGTGGCGAGGTCGAGGACGTGGACGCGCTTGGTCAGCGCCTTGGCCTCCTTCTCGGCGGCCTTCTCTTCCTCGCTCTTCTCGGCCTTCTCCTTCGCGGGCTTCTCCGCCTTCTCTTCTTTCTCCTCTTCTGGCTCAGGAATCCCCAAGAAGCTCCGGACCTCGGCCATCGAGGAGCCGCGCTGTTCGATCATGCGCTTGGCCATGCGCTCCGGCATGCCGCGCTCCTTGAGCGCCTCCTTGACGTCTGGCGGCAGCTCCTCGCTGTTCTCTTCTTCTCCGCCCTCCTTCTCTTCCTTCTTGGCGTGGAGCTTCTCGAGCTTCTTGCGCCGCTCCTCTTCCGAGGACTTGCCGATTTTGTAGAAAGCCAGCTTGCTGTCGTTCGAGAACGACACGCTCGTGCCGAGCGGCACCTCGTACTTCTTGGTGCCGTCAACCTCTTGCACGTAGAGGACGCCGTCGCCGACGCGCGGCTTGATCGAGTAGGCCATCCACTTGCCGTCATGGCTGTAGGTCGTGCCGCTCAACGACGTCCACTGGTCGTAGTCGTCGTGCGTCACCGCTCGCTTGACGGACTGAGCGAGGGTGATGTCGCTGACCGCGAGCGGTGCGAGCATCGCGGCGAGCGCGAGCGTGGCGCGGAGGGTGCAGGGGCGTGGGGGTTGCGTCATTTCGGCTTAGAGGATCGCTTGGTCGAGGAGGAGAGAGCGCCCGAGAGTATCGGGTCTCACGGCCCGAGGCCCGCCCTGCGCGTTGTCCGGAGGTAACGACGACGTCGCAAGCCGCGCTGCGTGGCGGGCGGTGGGTCGGCGCGGCGTGCGCGCACCTAGCTGTAGTTGGTACGCCCGGCAGGATTCGAACCTGCGACCTCCGCTTTAGGAAAGCGATGCTCTATCCAGCTGAGCTACGGGCGCGCGGACGGGCATCCTAACGGGGCCGCGTCGACTTCCCAGAGTCGGCTTCGCCTTCGAATCGGTTGGCTACGAGCGAGCATTCGGCTTGCGCCTCGGATGGGCGGTGCGTGTAGTTACGGTCCCGCCGTTCGCGGCGTCGACCAACACCCGATCGCATCATGAGAGAGTTTCCGACCCACGCCTTCCTCGGCGGCGTTCTGCTCGCCGCCTTCGCTACCGCTCAAGAGAAGTCGGCGCAGCCTGAGGGCTACCGCTTCACGGTCACCAGCGACACGCTCGAGACGCCTGTGCCCAACCAGCAACGCGCTGGTACGTGCTGGAGCTACGCGTCGGGCGGCATGGTCGAGGCCGAGATGCTGCGCATGGGCAAGCCGCCCGTAGACCTCTCCGAGATGTACGTCGTGCGGATGAGCTACGAGGAAAAGGCCAAGCGCTACGTCCGCATGCACGGCAACTGCAACTTCACCGGCGGCGGCGCGCTCAACGACTCGTTCGACGTGCTCGGCAAGTACGGGATGATGCCGGAGAGCGCCTACAAGGGCCTCAACTACGGCACCGACGTGCACACCCACGGGGAGCTGGACGAGGTGCTGAAGACCTACCTCGACGGCGTCATCAAGAACAAGAACAAGAAGCTCTCGACCGCGTGGTTCCGCGGCTTCCAGGGCATCCTTGACGCCTACCTCGGTCCGGTGCCGGCCTCGTTTGAGTTCAAGGGCCGCAACTACACGGCGCGCACGTTCGCCGACGAGGTCGTCGGCGTGAACCCGGCCGACTACGTCTTCTTCAGCTCGTTCACGCACCACCCGTTCTACGAGCAGTTCGTGCTCGAGGTGCCGGACAACTGGACCTGGGCGAGCTTCTGGAACGTGCCGCTCGACCAGATGGCCGACATGATCGAAGGCTCGGTGAAGGCCGGCTACTCGGTCTGCTGGGCGAGCGACGTCAGCGAGCGTGGCTTCGCCAGCGGCAAGGGCGTGGCGGTCGTGCCGCAGAACGACATCGCCGAGATGGACGGCACCGAGCGCTTGAAGTGGGAAAAGATGGACCCGTCCGAGCTCAGCCGGCGGCTCTACAGCTTCGACAGCCCGATGCCGGAGAAGGTCATCACGCAGGAGATGCGGCAGCTGGCGTTCGACAACTACGAGACGACCGACGACCACGCGATGGTGATCACGGGCCTCGCCAAGGACCAGAACGGCACGCCCTACTTCCGCGTAAAGAACTCGTGGGGCAGCTACAACAAGCTCGGCGGGCACTTCTTCGCCTCGCGCGCGTTCGTTGAGTACAAAACGCTCAGCTGGGGCGTGCACAAGGACGCCGTGCCCGAGGCGCTGCGCGAGAAGCTCGGCATCGACTAGCGCCGCGGCGCGGCGCGGATCTGCGCTCGCGCGGCGCGTGATGAAGTTTCAGTTCGCGCTGGCGGCGAAGCCGCTTGGGCGATGATGTTGTCCGCATGATGAAAACGAGTCGGTGTACGCTGGGCCTGTTATTGGTGGCTTGCGCTGCTCCTGCCGGGTTGCCCGGCGACGTTCCGGTGCCCGCCACACCTGCGCCGGACCGCATCGTCCTGACCTGGGTCGGCGCCGCGGATACGACGCAGAGCGTGACTTGGCGCACCGACGGCTCGGGAGAGCGCGCGGTCGGCGAAGTCGCGGTGGCGACCGGCGGGCCGGCGTTCGCGCGGGAGGCCGCGAGGGTCGAGGCGCAGAGCGAGCGCTTAGACGACGCGAGCTTCCACACGGTGACCTTCTCCGGGCTCAAGCCGCAGACGATGTACTGCTACCGCGTCGGAGACGGCAAGCACTGGAGCGAGTGGAGCCACTTCACGACCGCCGCGTCGGGGGCTGCGCCGTTCTCGTTCCTCTACTTCGGGGACGCGCAAAACGACCTGAAGTCGCACTGGTCGCGGGTCGTCCGGGAGGGCTTCAAGGAGGCGCCGCGCGCGGCCTTCATCATTCACGCCGGCGACCTCGTCAACCGCGGCAACGCCGACGGCGAGTGGGCCGAGTGGTTCTACAGCGCGGGCTGGATCTTGCGGACCATGCCGTCGCTCGCGACCCCCGGAAACCACGAGTACGGATACAAGGACCGCCAGCTGTCCAAGTACTGGCGGCCGCAGTTCGCGTTCCCGCTCAACGGTCCAGAGGGCTACGAGGAGACCGTCTACACGTTCGAGTACCAGGACACGCTGTTCGTATCTCTCGACACGAACCGCCCGCTTGAGCCGCAAGCTGCGTGGCTCGACGAGGTCGTCAAGGCGAGCGACGCCACCTGGAAGGTCGTTCTGATGCACCACCCGGTGTTCGGTACGGCGGCGAAGCGAGACAGCCCGAAGCGTCGCGCGACGCTGCAGCCAGC
>JAYYEE010000312.1:0-5467 GCA_036160175.1 Planctomycetota bacterium | reverse complement strand
CTCGAGCTGGGCGCGCAGCGCCGCGACGTCGAGGTCGTCCGCGAACAGCGCGCGGCCAGGGTGTGCGTCCCCGTGCTTCTTGAGGGTCGGCGAGGCGGCGCGGTAGAGGTTCGGCCGGCCGAAGGTCGGGACGAACTGCTCGACCGCGAGGCGGTTGACCTCGTCGCTAGGGGTCAGCGCGAGCAGGTTTCCGATCCCGTCTAGTGTCGCGTCTTCGCTGAAGCGGTGCGACAGCACGCTGCCCTGAAACGTCGGCAAGCCGGCGGTTCGCGCGGTCGCGGTGTGCGCGGAGTTCGTGTCGACCAACAGCACGTCGAACCCCTGGTCTTGCAGCGCGTGCCCGAGCTCGCGCCCGAGCAGGTCTGCCCCCACGATGACCGCGCCTTGAGGGTCTGCCTGGGCAGCGCCGAGCATCCGCGCGAACGGTCGCGCGCCGAAGCCGTAGACGACCACCGTCAGCACGATCGCGGGGAAGACCAACGCGAGGACCTCTTGCCCGCCCGCGACGTCGTATTGGTCCAGGTGGAGCGAGAACTCGGAGCTGACCGCGGCGACGACGATGCCGCGCGGCGCCATCGCCATCAGGAACGCGCGGTCGCGCCACGCGAGACTCGTGCCGATCGTGCTCAGGAGGGCGGCGGCAGGGCGCACGAGCAAGATGAGCGCCAGGGAGAATATGACGGCCTCGGCGCCGAGGCTCGTGAGCGTAGCGAGCTCGAGCCGCGCTGCGATGGTGACGAACAAGAGGGCCAGCAGCATCGTCACGAGCGGCTCATGCCACTCAAGCACGTGCTCAACGTCGAGCTTGCTGCGGTTCGCCAAGACGATCCCCATCACGGTGACCGCGAGCAGGCCTGCCTCTGGCTGGAGGGTGTTGGCGAGCGCAAACGACAGGCCGACCGCGCCGAACGTCACCGGCACGTGCAGGCGGTCGGGGATGGCGAAGCGCTCCAGGGCCTGCGCCAGCAGCCAGCCGGCGGTCAGGCCGAAGCCGCCGCCATAGAGCAAGGTCTTGCCGATGCCGATGATGATGTCGGTCGCGCTGTCGTGGCCCGTCAGCGCTTCGAGGACCAGCAGCGCGAGCACCGCGCCGATCGGGTCGATGAGGATGCCCTCCCAGCGCAGGATCGGGCCGAGCGGCTTTCGAGGCCGGACGTGCCGCACGAGCGGGATCACGACCGTCGGGCCTGTGAGCACCAGGATCGCCCCGACGAGCAGCGCCAGCTCGAAGCTGAGTCCGGCGATCCACTGTGCGAGCACGGTCGTTTGCGCCCAGCTTACCACCGCGCCGACGGTGCAGAGCCTCATGACGCCGTTGCCGGCGCCGCCGAGGTCGCCGAGCCGCAGCGTGAGGCCGCCCTCGAACAGGATGATGCCGACCGCTAGGGAGACCAGCGGGCGGAAGAGGCCGCCAAAGGTGCGCTCCGGCTCAAATAAGCCCAACAGCGGTCCGGCTGCGAAGCCGGTCAGCAGCAGCAGCAGGATGGCCGGGACCTTGATCCGCCACGCGAGCCATTGCATGGCCGCGCCGGCTCCCAGCAGCATCGCGATCGTCAGCAGCGGGTTGGGGTCGGGCATCGGCTTCGCCGGTGGTGGCTCCTCAGCCGAGCGGTCGCTCGACTAGCGCTGGTCCGCTCACCCTGAGAGGCGCCGAGCGAGATCGGCGAGGTCGCAGCGCGCGATCTCGCGGCGATTGATCGGACGGCGAAGTTGGAAGCGTCGCCGCTCTGCAGGTGATGAAAAGTCGTCGTGCGTCACCGAAGCATCTGGCGGCGACGGCCTCGGGATATGTGCGCGCGGCTGGTCATCCGGCGTGTGCGCGTGCTTTTCCTCGCACACGTCACGCGTTTTGGCATCTAGCGCGTGGTCGGCGTCGCCGCTGAGCGCTGCATCAGCATCACTAGTGGGCGCAGTCTCAGACCAGCTCTCGGCTGCGTCTTCGGCGCGAAGCTCTTCCTCTGGTTGCGCCCGGAAGCGGCGGTCCAGCAGCGTCCCAGCGAGCCGCGGCTCGAACAGCTCGAGGGGGTGTCTTAAGCGGGCGAACCGTATGGGGTCGGTGCGACGTGCGCACTCGAAGTCTCGGCGCCAGCCGGCGTAGTCGCCCGCGTCGAACGCGATCCGGCCGAGGCCGACGTAGGCGCGGAAGTCTGAGCCGCGCAGGACCAGCACGCGCTCGTATTGCCGCCTCGCGGTGCCCGACCAGCCGAGTTGATACGCGATCCAGCCCAAGGCGCTGTGGGCGCGCGCACGGAGGCGCGCGGTCATGCGTGGTGCTGGCGTCATCGGCCAGAGAGACTAGGTCAGCAGCGACGGCGCAGCAAGCTGCACTTGGCGCCGCGGGCCGCGCGACTCGATGCAGCGGAAGGTTCCGCAAGGATCGTCTCAATAAGGGTTTTCACGTATTCGCCCCGGCGTCATCCGGTCGTCGTGGGCCGGCTTGGGGCACGCGGGCGGGCGCCGCCGCGGCGGGGCTCAGGGTCGTTGCTCGGCCGGTCGATAGGTCACCTGTCCCGATCCAGCACTGCGAGCGACAACGCGTCCATGGCACTAAGAGGAGATCTGGCCAGCGTAGACCTGGCCCAGGTGTTCCAGATGCTGACCCTCAATAAGAAGGTCGGCCTCCTGAGCATCCAGTCGAGCGAGCAGCGGCACGTGCTCCACTTCAGTGCGCTCGGCGTGACGCTCTGCCACAACGCCCATCACTTGCTCGACAAAGCGGTCGCGGCGCTGGTTCGCTCGGCGAGGCTGGCCCGCGCCGTGGTGGAAGAGGCCCAAGACCTCGCGGCGCGGACCGACCGCTCGCTCGGCGAGGGGCTCCTCGAGAGTGGTCACGTCGAGCGCGACGAGCTGGAGCGGCAGTGTCGCTTTGAGTTGGAGGAAGAGATCTACGAGCTGTTCTTCCATCGGGACGCGAGGTTCGCGTTCCACGAGGACGCCGCCGAGCTCGATGGTTACGACGGCGTCGTCGACGACCGCTTCTACTTTCATTGCGACAGCGTCATCATGGAGGCGGCGCGTCGGGTGGACGAGTGGGGGTATATCCGCGAGCGGATCCCAACGACGAGCGAGGTCTTCTTCGCTGTCCATGATCAGGTCAGCGACTCTGAGTATGGGGATGACGCCCCGGCGATCTACGAGCGCCTCGACGGCCGTTGCAGCGTCGAGCGCGCAGCCGCGCTGACTGGCCTGACGCTGTTTCAGGTCTGCAAGCCGTTGAGCCAGATGCTCGACGCGGGCGTCGTCGCGCCAGTCGCCGCGGCGGACTTGGTGCCGTTGGCAGAGGAGTGTCTGGAGGACGGGCGGCTCGAAGACGCGGTCGCGCTCTGTGAGCGCGCGATCGAGTCCACGGTCGGCCTCCCTGAGGCTCACGCCTTGGCCGCTGAGGCCTGCTGCGCCGCCGCGCGTTACGAAGACGCCGTGTCGCACTTGGTGGCTGAGGCGGATCATCGCGTCGCGGTTGGAGACCTCGTCAGCGCCGCGCAGTGCCTGGATGAAGCGCGCCGGATCTTGCCGACAGACCTGACCGTTCGTGAAGGGCTGTTATCGCTCTGCGTCGGCGACGCGGCCGTCCAAGTCGACGGCCTCGACCCGATCGCTGAGGGCAAAGAAGTCGTCGCGGGGCTCGTCGAGGTCGGGCACCTGGATCGCGCGCGCGCGCTCTTGGAGCGTTTGCTCTTGGCTGGGCCAGGCGACGCCGAGCTGAAGGTGGCGCTCGTGAACCTGCACGTCCGCGCCGGCGACCACGCCCGCGTCGTCGAGCTGTACGAGTCGATCGCAGAGGACCTTGTCCGTGCGCGCAGGCCGCTCGAGGCCGTCGCATACCTGCAGAAGATCTTGCTGCTAGACAGGCACCGGACCGACATCTCGCAGCGCGTCCGCAGGCTGTATGAATTCGATGAGCGCGCGCGACAGCGCAAGCGCGTGCTGCACGCGTTGGCCGGCTTGTTCGTCTTCCTGGTCGCGCTGGGTGGGTCCTACTGGTTCTACAACGCGCGCGCGGAAGAGGACTTCGCCGCCATCGACGTCACCGGCCTGGTCGCAGCAGATGATTTCGCCAGCGCGCGAGCGCGCTACGACCGATTCGTCGCGGACCATCCGCTAACGACTGCCGTCGCCAAGGCGGACGCCGAGCTGCAGAAGATCGAGTCCGCGCAGGGGCTCTTTGATGCTCGCCGGGCGTCGGAGGACGCCGCTCGCGCTGCCCGGCTCGAGGGTCTGCGGCGGCGCTACGCGGAGCTCTGGCAGCGCCAAGGTCAGGAGTTCTTGGCAGGGCGCCCCGAGGAGGCGCTGGCGTCGATTGAGCGCGTCCGCGAACTCGTGGTGGAGGCCGGCGCGCCCGAGGACATCCAGTGGGCGCACGAGCAGAGCGTGCAGCAAGCTTGGCGCGACTTGCGCGAGCACGTCGACGCGGCGCAGGCGCTCGGAGCGAGATACGACGCGCACCTCGCAGCGGGTGACTTCACGGCCGCGCGCCGGCTAGCGTTGCAGCTACACGACGAGTTCGGCATGACCGAGCAAGGGCGGGGCGCGCGTGTCCCGGTGGTCGTCACGACTTGGCCTGCAGGCGCTGCGCTGTTCGGAGCGGAGGGGCCGCTGCGCCAGTTCGCTGGCGAACGCGGGGAGCTGCTCGTGACGCCGGGCGTTGTGCTCTGTGATGTGGGGGTGCCGACGCGGCTTACCGCGCGGCTCGATGGCTTTGAAGACCTCGCGCTCTCGGTCGACGCGAGAGCCGCTGGCGAGCTTGGTGCCGTGATGACGGTGGTGCCAGAGCGGGTGCTCGAGTTCGGTGCGCGTGCTCAGACGGGCGCGGGCGTCGGCGGGGGGTGGCTCGCCGTCGGGCTGCGAGGTGGCCGGCTCGGCGTCGCGCGCACGGACGGCAGCGACTGCCGCGTCGTAGAGCTCGGGGGCCTGAAGGCCGCCGTCTCGACCCCGGTGGTCGCCGGCGGCGTGGCCTACTTCTTGACGAACGAAGCGACGATCGAGCGCGCGATGTGTGCCCCAAACGCCGGCGACGCGGCGTGGTCCATCGCCCTGCCTGACGAGGCGGTGACGCCGCTAGTCTCGGGTGGTGGCCGGCTGCTGATCGTGGATCGCTCCGACACGCTGCGCTGTTGGGAGCAGGCGTCAGGCCGCGCGCTGTGGCACGTGGAGCTAGGCGCCGCGATCTCTGGGCGGCCGACCGTCTCGCAGCGCCAGGTATACGTCGGGCTCGCAGACGGGCGGCTGCTTGTCCACGATCTGGTGGACGGGTCCGCAGTCAGGGTCATCCGAAGCCCTGCTGGCCTCGCGACCCGCGTACACGTCAATCGCGGTGAACTGGTGTTCGGTTGTGTCGACGGCGCGGTGCGCGCGGTCGGCGCCGAGGGCGGAGAGCTCCGGTGGAAGCGCGCGGTCGACGGCGGGCTCGGTGACGAAGGGCTCGCCGTGAACGCAGATGAGGTCTGTGTCGTCACCTCGGCCGGTGCGG
>JAYYEE010000311.1:0-6046 GCA_036160175.1 Planctomycetota bacterium | reverse complement strand
CGTCGCGTTGTGCGCGGTCTTCTCGAACAGCAGCACCTCCTTGTCGCGCAGCGAGTAGACGCCGCGGAACGAGTCGCCCGAGCCGATCGGCCAGGACGCCGGCGTGATCGTGATGCCGAGCACCTTCTCGACTTCGTCCATCAGGTCGAGCGGCGCCTGCGACGGACGGTCGAGCTTGTTGACGACCGTGACGATCGGCAGGCCGCGATCCTTACAGACCTGGAACAGCTTGATGGTCTGCGGCTCGACGCCCTTGGCGCCGTCGATCAGCATCAGCGCCGCGTCGGCTGCGACCAGCGTCCGGTAGGTGTCCTCGGAGAAGTCCTGGTGACCGGGGGTGTCGAGCAAGTTGACGCAGAAGCCGTCGTATTCGAACTGCAGCGCCGAGGACGAGATCGAGATGCCGCGCTTCTTCTCGATGTCCATCCAGTCCGACGTCGCGCTCTGGCCGCCGCGGCGCGCCTTCACCGAGCCCGCCTCGCGGATCGCGCCGCCGTACAGCAGGAGCTTCTCTGTGAGCGTGGTCTTACCGGCGTCCGGGTGCGAGATGATCGCGAACGTGCGCCTGCGCTGGATCTCGTGGGTCAGGTCCGACATCTGGGGCGAACACGGTAGCGGCTCGCCGCTGCGGTTGCACCTGTGAGGGCCGCCGCGACTTGGTTGGGCGCATCTGGCGCCGTCAGAGCGGGCTTCGTCACTTCGAACGGCCTGCTCGGTCAACTCGGGCCTTAGCGTTCGCGCTGTGCCGCGCCACGACGGGCAGGACGTGCTTCGTCCAAACTCGGTAGCCTGCGGCGTTCAGGTGCAGGCGGTCTGCTTGAAAGAAGCGCGCGTCGGGCGCCCCGTCCGCGTCGAGTAGGTCCGGCACGGGGTCGATGAACTCGAGCCCGGGGTCGGCGTCGCAGGTCGCGCGCACCAGCGCGTTGGCGGCGTCGACGATCGCGCGGTGCTCCGCGCGCGCCAGGGTGGGCGTGATCGCGAGGTAGCAGATCGGGGTGTTTGGGTGGATATCTCGTGCTGTGCGGACCAGCAGCTCGAAGTACTCGTGGACCTGCGCTGCCGACTTCGGCTGCTTGCCGCGGATGTCGTTGGTGCCAGAGAAGACGACCACGCAGCTCGGTTCGGGGTGGGGCGCCAGCAGCTGGTTGGCCCAGTAGCACGCGTCGAACAGCTTGGAGCCGACGAAGCCGCGCTGCACGACGGGGAAGGGGGTCATGTCCTTCGCCAGGGTGTCCCACCGACGGATGCTCGAGCTGCCGACGAAGATCGCCGCGCCGGGAGTCGGCGCCGGCGCCTGCTCCTCGAGTTGACCGAACTTGAGCATGGCGTCGGTCCATCGCGCTGGGTCCTCCCCGTCGGGGATTTGCAGCGACGGCGCTGCGGGCGTGACCTTACGTCGCGCCAGCCAGCCGCGCTCGTCGTTGCCGAAGATGTGCAGGTTCTTACTCCTGCAGGCGATCATCGTCCCTGCGATCGCGTTGGCGATGTGCTGCTTGCCGAGGTAGTGGTCGCCGCCGTTGTTGCGTTTGCCGCCGACGTAGCCAGCGGAGCCGTCTGGCTGCAGCATCAACGCGCCGTACCAGCGCCACGTCTCCATGTGTCGCTTCCAACCTTCATCGTGGACGCGCCGGAGGGCCGCGGTGCCGAAGATCATGCCGATCGACCCTGTCGCGTGGGCCTCACGCATGCGGGCGCTGTGCCGGTCCAGGTAGCCCGCCATCCTCGCTGCTAGCTCGGGTTCTTCTCCGCGCAGCGAGAGCGCCAGGGCCATCATGCCCGTCCGCGCGCAGGCGTCCCAGTAGCCGGTGTTGAGGGTCCAGTAGCGCACGCCGCCGTTCTCGCCGGTCGACTTCTTGACCTCGGCGAGCGACCGGCGCCACGCGCCTTCGTCGATTGTGCAGCCTGCCCGCTCGGCCAGCGCCCACATGAGGTGCGCGTGCGTGTTGATGATGTTGAGCCCCTTGCCGCCGTAGCCGACCGTGATGCCGTGGCCGTAACGACCTTGCTCGGTCTGCCGCGCCGCGAGCGCGTCACAGAGCAGCTGGATGGTCGGCAGCCACTGCTCTTCGCCGGTCGCGAGCGCGTACTCGGCGAGATAGATCCCCGACATGGTCAGGTACCAGTTGGACAGCCCCGCTGGCTCGAGCAGCGTCTCGCCGAGATGCGCGCGCCGATTGGGCCCAGCCAAATACGTCGCGATCTTCGCGAGCGCCGGTCGGTGGACGGGGTCCCCGTGTCCCAGGATCGCGAGGCCGCAGAGCGCGGTGGTGTAGCGCGACGCGTCCTCGCCGGTGTTGGACTTCCACGACCCGTTCTTGCGGCGCGTGCGCAGCAGGTCCCGGATAACGCCTCCGGTGAACTCCAACTCCTTCTTGGCGAAGACCTTCAGGTCGAGGCGCTCTTCCCCGCGCCGCACCGCGAGCGCCAACCGCGGGCCCTCGTAGCCCGCGAGGATCGCGTCGCCGAGCGTCTTCATCGGCCCCGCGAGCGAGTTGATGTCGCGGGTGTGGGCGGGCGGCTCGTCGCCGTTGATCGCGACGATCCGGTCGCCCTTACGCAGCCCCGCGCGGTGCGCCGGCGCGCCCTCGAGTACGGACAGGACCTCGATCGAAGAGCGACCGGCGATCACCTCGGCGGTCCCACCGAGCACCCCCAGCGGGAACCGCGCGAAGTCGCCCTTCTTGGCGTCGCGTCGCGGCGCGGCGTCCTGCGCGGTCGCGGCGGCGACGAGCAACAGGGAGGCTACGTGGATCAAGAAGGGCCGAAGGCTCTGCATCGGCGCATTCTAATCCAGCGCGCGGCCGACTGCGTAGCGCTGCGGCGCGGCGGGTGGCGCTGAGGCCGATGTGCGGATGGGGCGACGGCGCTGCTCGGTCAGCGAGCGTCACCCGCGCCACGGGCGTCGGGGCGCGGTTGCCGCTTTAGCGCCCACGCGCGTTGGTGCACGGGGCCGTCCCCCGAGAGCTCCTTCAGCCACGCGCCGCGGGACGCGTGGTCGGGGGCGGCCTCCACCAGATACGCGAGGTGCGCCCGCCGCGCGTGCACCCGCTCCGCGCGCGCCACAGCCGTCTCATAGAGCGGGCGGACGCGGAGCTGCTCGGCTTGCTTCAGGCTGTAGTGGAGCCGGTTCGCGCGGATGCGCTCGGGAGAGAGCTCGCGCGGTGAATCCGCGCTGGGGACGTCTTCCACGAACGCCTGCAGGCTCTCGGGGTCTGGCCACGCGACCTTGCGCATGATCGAGCCGCCTCGGCTGAGCATCACCGCCCAGCTCGGCAGGTCTCCGAACGTGGAGCGGCTGCGGTCGCCGAGGTCGTCGACCCATACCTCGACGTCGAGCTCGAGCTCTTTGAGCATGCGGCGAGCCAGCGCGGCTCGCTCCGCGAACGTCTCCGGCTGCGCGACGTCACCGAACGCCAGCTGCCGCGCGTGCGGTTCGCGCTGGTACACCACGATGAACTTGACCCGGTCGTTGCCCTCGTAGCGCTTCAGGAGGCGCCGCAGACCTGCGGCGTTTCTTCGAAACGGGGGTCAGGTGAAGCTGCCGGCGAGCAGCACGACGCGCCGGCCGATCTCCAGCTTCAGGCTCCGCGGCCGTCCCTCGAGGTCGAAGAGCTGCAGCTCGGGCGCGGTCGTGCCGACCGCTGGCGCCTGCCGCTCGTACTTGCTCAGGTGAAAGAGCCCGGACCACCTCTTCTCCATTTGGCCGCAGAGCGCGGCGGTGAGCGTCAGCGCGGCGAGGAGGCGATGAGTTCCGACCATGGTGTCAGGACGCCTGGCGGCGGATGTGCCTCCAGTGTTTCGTCGATGATACCTCAGCGCGCCGAATTGGCTCGCAGGACCCGGAACCCGACGTCGTCCGCGCGCACGCTCGGCCGCAGCCGCATGCGCATCGCGTTGCGGACGAAGACCCCGTCGAGCAGGAAGGAGCCGCCCCGCAGCGCTCGGAACTTGCCGGCGTCCGGGTCTCTTGCCCGACCGCTCACGTAGACGTCGGCGGTCCACTCGAAGGCGTTGCCCGTCATGTCATAGAGGCCGAAGCCGTTGGGCGCGTAGCCGCCGACGGGCGCGAGCGCGCCGCTCTCTTGGTTGGCGTGCAGCGTCGCGCACGTGTCCCCGTAGGCGTAGACGCGCGAGCCAGGGCCCCGCGCAGCCTTCTCCCACTCCGCTTCGGTGGGCAGGCGATGCGGCACGTCGGTGGCGTCGGTCCGCCAGCGGCAGTATGCGTCGGCGCCTGCGGCGCTGACCGTGACGACCGGGAGCGTGGGGGCGTCGGTCACGTAACGCCCGCTCTCCTCGTCCAAGCGGACGCGGCACTTGCGCCCGCCGAAGTCCAGCCAGCTCGCGTCGACGCGGTCCTTCGGTAGCGCGTTGAGGAACTGCGCGTATTGCGCGTTGGTCGTCTCGTGCGCGGCGAGCCAGAAGCCCGCGGTCTCGGGCGTGCGGACGGGGCGCTCGTCTTCTTGGCCCACGCCGAGGCGGTCGCCGAGCAAGAACGGCCCCGCGGGGATCCAGCGCCAGCCCGGCTCTGGCGGGGGCGGGGGCAGGAAAGTCGCCCGCATCGGCTGCGGTTCATAGCCTAGCTCGGCGGGCAACACGGGCAGCGGCACGCTCTGGCGCTCGGGGCGGTCGCTCAGCGCGTAGCGCCCGATCGAGAGGCGGAGGTGGTGGGCGCGCGCGCTCCCCAGCGCGCGCGGCGGGTCCCAGCCGTCCCGCTTGGCGCGGTGGAGCCAGAGGTCCGCGCCGGTGGGGTTGTCGACGACGATCTCCGTCCCGTCGGAGAGGGGCAGGTGGCTGCATGCAGCGAGCAAGCTCGCCAGCAGCGCGCTGGTCGCCCACGTGGTCAAGGCGCCGATCCGGGTCACGCTCGACCGACGGACTGCGGCCTGCGGATACTCCCCGATCTCGGCGCGGCTCACATCTTGTCCGGGTCTTGGCCGCGCAGCACCGAGTTGCCCTCGTAGGTCTCGCGCAGGTTCGCGCTCGCGGGGTTGGCCAGCATCTCCTCGTTCAGGCGGCCGCTCTGGCCGAAGAACTGGATCGGGTGCTTCCAGACCAGCTGTTCGACCTGCTCGCGCGGCACGCCCGCTTGCTCGAGCTTGGCCGCCGTGCGCGGGACCATCATCGGGTCGCTGACGCCCCAGTCGGCCGCGCTGTTGATGATGAAGCGCTCGATGCCGAACTCCTTCACGATCGAGACCATGCGCGCGGGGTCCATCTTGGTGTGGGGGTAGATCGAGAAGCCGCTCCAGCAGCCGAGGTCGCGGGTGATCTTGATCGTCTCCTCATTGCCGTGGTCGAGCAGCACCTTCTCCATCGGGAAGTTCTGCTCCTGGACGATCGCGATGCAGCGCTCGAAGCCCTTCTTCTTGTCGCGGTGCGGGGTGTGGACCAGCACCGGGAGGTCGTGCTTGCGGGCGAGCTCGAGCTGCTCGGCCATGAACCTCTCCTCGGTCTTGGTCTGGTCGTCCAAGCCGATCTCGCCGACGCCGACGCAAGAGTCCTTCTCGCAGTAGCGCGGCAGGATGTCGAGCACGTCCTGGTTGACGCGGTCGTCGTTTGCCTCGCGGGGGTTGAGGCCCATCGTGCAGAAGTGGTGGATGCCGAACTGCTGCGCGCGGTGGCGCTCCCAGCCGATCAGCGTCTCGAAGTAGTCGATGAACGAGCCGACCGAGGTGCGGTTCTGTCCGAGCCAGAACGCGGGCTCGAGCACGGCGACGACGGCGTGCGCCACGCCGCGGCCGATGGGCTGCTGCTCCTCACCGAGCGCGGCCCCGGCATCGCGCACTTCGCCAAAGAGCGGCTGCCTCGCGAGCCGCGCCCCGAGATCCGAGCGCTGCTGCAGCAGCTCGCAGACTAGAGTCCCCCGTCGAGACCAAGCCCCCCCCCACCCACTGCTACGACATGCTGATCTTCGAACCGCACATCCACATGTTCAGCCGCGTCACCGAGGACTATGAGCGGCTGAGCCTCGCTGGTGTCCGCGCCGTCCTCGAGCCCGCGTTCTGGCTCGGACAGAACCGCACCTCGGTCGGCTCGTTCATCGACT